>JALSRF010000269.1 GCA_026984895.1 Paracoccaceae bacterium | reverse complement strand
TAGAGAGCGTGTCGAGGTGATCCGGCGTTCTCGTGAGGTCGGTCGCCAGACCTAAACCCCTTTGAAACATAAAGAAAATCATTCCCGCATCGGGGCATATCCGCGTTTCAATGAAGGCAAGTGGCGGAGGGGATGGGTCTAGGGTCGAAGGTTCTCTGCCACCTAAGACATTGTTTTTTCGCGCCGAGCCAAGTTTTGGATTGCTATTGATCTCGAATGCGACGTATCCGTCCGGTCTGACTGCCCTGCCTGCGCGATGGAGTGGTTGATAGTGTGCACCATCGATCGTGGACATCTTGAGGTTGGTTATGGCGGGGCGGAAGGGTCAGAAGAAGCGGCTGTGGTCTGACAACGAGAAGCGCTCGATTTGTGAGCAAACGCTGACGCCGGATGTTTCAGTCGCACAGGTTGCGCGGCGGTATTCGATGAACGCGAATCTGATTTTCAAATGGCTGAAGGATCCTCGATTTACGCCTTCGGCGAGCGTGCCTTTGTCGGAGAGCGCTGCCCTTGAAGGCGTTTTCCTTCCGGTTTAGATTGGCGCTCCCCCGATGGACGGTGTTGCTGCTGCCCCGTCGCACAGCGCAGGGGCAGATCTCGGCCCTTCGGTTTCAACACAGCGCGTGGACATGGTCTGCACCTGCTGCGAGGCTTTCACCCAATCCGAAACTCCGCAGGCCCGCCGCCACTGCGTTACAAAAGGACTACGCAGCGCCGGGCCTGCTCAGCGCGTAAGGGGTCAAAATTGGATACCGATAGCGCGTCAGCTTTGAATGCCGATTGATACTTAAGGGGTCATTCTGCACTCAACCGGAGCAGACCCCAAGATGGCAGGACGCTGACCGATCACGCTGTCCTCGATATCGGCATTGGCGGCGATACAGCGCCACTGCTCGTCGGACGCGTTGAACAATCCGGCATAGGCCATAACCTTTCCGAACCGAAGCGGCGTGCCGACGATGTCAGGTTCACAATCCAGCCACCGGAACAACCGCGCCATGCGGGCGTCGAACACCGAGACAATTTGCAAGGCCCCGGCGCGCTGCGTCGCCTCGATCAGGCCCAACAGTAATTCGACGGTGGTGTACTGCACCGGGTTGTAGCCGGTCAATGAGCAAATTTGATGTGGCATGTCGGTACGGATGGAAAAGCGCGAGCATTCCAAGATGAGCGGGTCAGAAATCATCGGCTGGTCGCCTAGAAGGTCGAAAAACACGTCGGCCAGCATGTTCGGTCCGGTGGTCTTCAGCAAGCGGACAGAGCCGCGAAACTCGCCGGTCTTGTCGCAGACGGACACCACGTAGGTCGGGTCATGATCATCAAACTCGTCGATCTCGTAACCATTCTCCGTCTTCACATTCCAATTCAGACGCTTCTCGAACACGTCGCAACGCACTTTGAACATCTCGTGTAGCAGATCCGTATGCTGACCGGAGTTGCCGCTATCAATCAACAAAATCATCGTGTCTTCTCCAACTCAACTTGTGCCTGGCCCCAGCGGCCACGAGAATGAACTAAAGATTGAGTGCCACACCGCGACATTGTCGGAAGTGCCAAGTTGGGGGTGTAAAATCTGACGATTGCGACAACGGAGGATACGCGTCAATTCTGCCGCAACCGGACGAACCGTAAATTCAGAAATCGGGAGCGGTCCTCTCGCCGCCACGCCTGACCGGCGAGCAATTGCACAGTGAAACCCGCCAATACGGACGGCCCCAGTCTGCCCTAAAATGCTGCACTTACAAAACGACCGCAGGGTCAGGTGGACGCGCTCTGGGCCAACTTGGCGCTTTCATAGGTGCCAACATGCTTGACCCGGCTAGCAATCTTGCCAAGCGCGTCGAACGTCCGGCGCACATGCGGCTCTTCGAGCGCGCCCAAGAAATCGATCATGAACGCTGTGCTCGACAGGGTCTGGCGCGAGGTATAGCTCTCGATTCGTGTCACCATGACGTTGTTCTCGGCAAAGCCCGACAGGGCGCGGTGCAACTCTGTGGGGTTCTCGCCAAAATCCAGCGTAATGGTCGAGATCGGGTTGGCATAGGGCTGCGACGGTGCCGCTTTCTCGCGAGAGAGAATGACGAAGCGCGTCACGTTGTCCTGGAAATCCTGGATCGAGGATTGCAACACCTCCAACCCGTAATGCCGGGCAGCACTTTCATGTGCGATGGCCGCGACGGTCACGTCGCCACGCTCCTTGATGTTTCGCGCCGCTTCCGAGGTCGCCCCCGTCGCCGTCACCTGAAACCCGTGCCGCAGCAGGTAATCCGAACACTGCGCCAGCGCCTGGTGATGGCTTGCAACCTCTTTGACCGTGTCCAGACTTGCCCCGGCTACACCCAGAAGGCTGTGTTCGACAGGCACAAACACCTCGCCGACGATGAACAGGGGCGAGTCGCGCAGCAGAAGGTGCACATCCATTACCCGCCCCGTGATCGAGTTCTCGATCGGCACAAGGCCGAACTCGCATTCGCCGGAGCGAACGGCATGAAAGACCTGCCCGAAATTGGCGCAGGCATGCAAGGCCGCATCCGGAAAGCGTTGCATGCAGCCCAGTTGTGAAAACGATCCCGGCCCGCCCAGACAGGCCACTTTGTTTGCATAGGTCATTGGCAGTCTACCTTATCGATTGATGTGCAATATTTGAGTAATGTCCGGCGCGGCGTCGGCCACCGCCACTGCGCAGATGAACCCGTCACGCACGTGCCAGCGACCGGTCAGCCGTTGGCGGCGCGTTCCGCCCATGGCGATGAAGGTGCCCCAACCCAGCGCGATTCTGACGGACGCGAAATCGGCCGCATCCGCCCCGGCCCCGCACAGGCATTTGAACGCGGCCTCCTTGGCACTGAACAACAGCCGGTCGGGTGCAACCGTTCCGATCCGTAATCCAGCCCAGCGCAACTTGGCCCGTTCGCGGCGGGTCGATATGGCGGGCAGCACACCCGGCGGCAACGGAGCTTCGGGTTCCGCGTCGATGCCAAGCGCCGCAAACCGGCCGCGTCTCACCACCGCAACCGCCCGTAGGCCCGCGCAATGGGTCACGCTTCCCACGACACCGCCGGGCCAGATCGGCCCGCCGTCAAAGCCCTTCGGCACGGCCAGCCCCGGGAAGCCGATCTGCGCCAGGGCTTCGCGCGCGCAGGCCCGGGCACTGATGAACTCGGCGCGCCGCTTGGACCCGGCGCGTCGAATCGCATGCTGTTCCTCGGGAAACAGCGCCACCCATTTCAGGTGCTTGCGGGTTTCCACGCTGACCGCGCCCGAAGGCAGGATATCGGCGAAAAGGCTGCTCATCATTCGAAGACCGGAGCACCCCCCCGCGCCCGCGCATCCAGCGCGGCTTTCATGTCATCAGACATCAGGCCTTCGACAAAGATGGTGTGCTCGAACTCCATGTGCTCGCGCAGGTCTCGAGCCTCCGATCCGCGCAGCAGGCGCTTGACGGCGGCATGGGGATGGGCGGCATCGGCCGCGAATTGCGCAGCCAGCGCGATGGCCTCTTCCAGCAAGGCACCTTCCTGGATAACCTCGTGAGCCAAGCCTGCATCGACCGCCGAACTCGCCCGGATAATGGGCTGATCCAGCAACCAGCGCAGCGCCTTGCCACGGCCCACGATGCGCGGCAGCAGCCATGTCATGCCACCATCGGGCGACGCCCCCAGCGCACCATAGGCCAAGTTGAAGCGGGTGCGCGGCTCGACCAGCCGCATGTCACAGGCCAGCGAAAGTGAGAACCCCGCTCCGGCGGCCTGGCCGTTCACGGCGGCAATGGTCGGCACCTCCAAATCCTGCAGGCCCGCGATCACGCGGGCCAGCGCCCCGGTGCGGATCTTGCATTGCAGCCGACAGTGGCGCTCGTCCTGCGACAGGGCATCGGCGAAGTCGTTGAAATCCCCGCCCAGCGAGAAATCCGTCCCTTCCGCCGACAGGACCACCGCCCGCACCGCCGGATCACAGGCGGCAGCCAGCAGTTGTGCATGCAGCGCATCAAGTAGGTCCAGCGTCAGGGTATTCCCCTGATCGGGCCTGTTCAGCCGAATCGAGGCAACTTTTCCGACCATGGTGCAGGTGACAGCGGTATCATGCATGGACAATTACCCTTTGCTCACAGGTGCAGGCGGGACGGCGCACGCACTCGATCTCGATCGAGAGGTTGATGCGGGCCAACGCCCCGCCCGAGAAATCTTCGACATCGGTCAGTTTCGCGACACCGCGAATGCTGGCCCCGACCGGTACGGGTTGACGGAACCGCACCCGGTCCATGCCCGCGTTGACCATGTGGCGCGCGCCGCCGACACGCAGCAGTTGCCCGGCAAAGACCGGGGCCAGCGCAAGGATCAGCGCACCATGCACGATCGTCTGGCCGAACGGGCTGCACCTGCGGGCCATATCCTCGTTCAGATGAATCCACTGGTCGTCGCCGGTCAGTTCGGCAAAGGTCTCCACATCCGACTTCGACACCGGCCGCCAGGGCGTGTGCCCCAGATCGGCAGACCGGCGGGAAAAAAGCGCAGTCAGGCTTTCGAATACCATCAGACCGCCCCTTCGCCGGCTGCGGCCCGCACATCGGCTTCGGAAATCGCGCCGCCGCGCCCGGTCCCGCTGACGGCGGACAGATCGACATCCAGCTCACGCGCCAACCGCCGCACGGCAGGCAGCACCCGACCGCCCCGGCCCGCGCCGGTTTTCTTCGCTATGCGTTCCGCCAGCGACGCGCCACAGGCCTCTTGCTTGCCATGGGTGCTGGCCTGCCCGACCAGATGCGTCACCGCCTCAGGCTTTCGCTCGGCCACGGCGGGGGCTTCGTCGGTCAGCAACGTGATCAGCGGCATGCCGACCTCGATCATGTCGCCCTGTTCGCCATGGATCGCCACGATCTCGCCGCCGAAGGGCATCGGCAGTTCAATCGCCGCCTTGGCGGTTTCGATCACAAGTGCGATCTGGTCCGCGACGACCGTGTCCCCCACGGCGACGTGGCATTCCGAGATCTCGCCCGAAGTCAGACCCTCGCCGAGGTCGGGCAGGTTGAAGATATGTTCGGTCTTGATCATGGGAGTCCTCACAGGATGTCGGCCAGCGCGTCCAGGATACGGGACACGCTCGGCAGGTGGTGATGTTCGAGATGCGGCGGCGGATAGGGAATGTCGCGCCCGGTGACCCGCTGGATCGGCGCTTCGAGTATGTCAAAGCATAGTTCGGTCAGGCGGGCGGTGATTTCCGCACCGACGCCGCAATAGCCCGCGCTTTCGTGCACGACGATGCCGCGCCCTGTCCGGGCCAGCGCGTCGGCGGCGGTGCCCTCGTCAAAGGGTACAACGCTGCGCAGATCGATGACGCCCACGTCATAGCCCTCGGCAGCGGCAGCCTTGGCAGCCGCCAGACAGACCGACAGGCTGGGCCCGTAGGTGATCAGCGTCGCATCCTCGCCCTCGCGCCGGATGACGGCCCGCCCCGGCACCGCCTCGGCGGCCTCGGGCACAGGCAGCTCCGCCTTTTCCCAGTAGAGCCGTTTCGGCTCGAAGAAGATCACCGGGTCGTCCTGCGCGATGGCTTCACGCAACAGGGTGTAGGCATCACCGACCGTGGCGGGGGTATAGACCTTAAGGCCAGGTGTCTGGGCGAAATAGGCCTCCGAGCTGTCGCTGTGATGCTCGACCGCACCGATGCCGCCACCATAGGGCACCCGCACCACGATAGGCACCGGCCAGCGCCCCTCGGTCCGGTTGCGTAGCTTCGCCAGGTGGCTGAACATCTGCTCCATCGCGGGATAGCCGAAGGCATCGAACTGCATCTCGACGACGGGCCGCAGGCCCAGCGCCGTCATGCCGATGGCCACGCCCATGATCCCGGCCTCGGCGATGGGCATGTCGAAACAGCGGTCCTTGCCAAAGGTTTCGGTCAGCCCGCTTGTCACTCGGAAAACACCGCCCAGAACCCCGACATCTTCGCCGAAGACGACAACGTTTTCATCTTCGGTCATGGAATCGCGAAGGGCCAGATTCAGGGCATCGACCATCGTGACGGTGGTGGTGGCGATATCTGCACCCGCGTTCATGCGACATACTCCTCGGACAGAACCGCGATCCGCTGCTCCTGCAGGTGCGGCGGCGGATCGGCATAGACATGGGCAAACAGCCGGGCCGGATCGGCCTCGGGCGGTATCATCACCCGCCGGCGCAGGTCGGCGGCCAGTTCCTCGGCCGCGTCCTCGATGTCGCGCAGCGTATCGCGCGCAAGCCGACCTTGGGCCGTGAGATACTCGGTCAGCCGCGCAATCGGGTCATGCTCCAGCCAAGGCTCGGCCTCGCTGCGATTGCGGTAGCGGTCCGGATCATCGGCGTTGGTGTGCGGCGACACCCGGTAGGTACGCGCCTCGACCAGAACCGGCCCAAAACCGTTGCGTGCGTGTTCGACCGCGTCACGCAGAACTGATATGGTGGCCACGAAATCGTTGCCATCGACCTTTTCGCCCCGGATACCATAGCCGATGGCCTTGTCCGCCAGCGACTTGGCGCGGAACTGCCGCCTGGAAGGGGTCGAGATGGCGTAACCATTGTGCTGGACGAAGAACACGACCGGTGCCTTGAAGACGGCCGCAATGTTCAGCGCCTCGTGAAAGTCGCCCTCGCTGGTCGCACCATCACCGCAAAGCGCCATGGCAACGCGTTTCTCGCCCTTCTTTACCGATGCCATCGCCAACCCGACCGCATGGGCGCAATGAGTGGCCAGAGGGGTCGAATGCGGGGCACAGCGGTGGGCTTTGGGATCAAAGCCGCAATGCCAGTCGCCGCGCAGCATGGTCAGCACCTTGACCGGATCGATCCGGTGGGTGAACATCGCGACGCTGTCCCGGTAGGTCGGGAACAGCCAGTCATCCGGGCCAAGCGCCTGCGCGGCGGCGACTTGGCAGGCCTCCTGCCCCAACGAGGACGGATAGACCGTCAGGTAGCCCTGCTTGGCAAGGTTGCTGGCCTGCCGATCCAGTCGCCGTCCGATGATCATGGCGCGCAACCCGTTGCGCAGCGCGACAAGCGTCAGTGCGGTGGGCGGCGTCCAATAGCCGTCCAGCGTGGTTTCTGTCCGATCATTCATGCGGTTACACAGCCTTTCCAATTGATGATCCCGGCCCCCCAGGTGAACCCGGCTCCGAACGCGGCAAGCGCCACGCGGTGGCCGCGCTGAAGCCGCGCGTCGGCCTGCGCTTTCCACAACGCAATGGGGATCGATGCCGAAGAAGTGTTTCCGAACTCGGCGACGTAAGAGACGACCTTGTCGTGCGCCAGTCCCAGTTCGCGCCCAACCGCGTTGACGATGCGGGCATTGGCCTGATGGCAGACCGCAAGGTCGACATCGTCGCGGCCTTCGCCGCAGGCATTGAGCACGGCGTCAAGCTCACCACTCATGGCATCGACGGCGGCGGCATAGACCTCGACCCCGTCCATGCGCAGCTTACCGGTCTCGCGCGAGACCGATAGGAAGTCGGAACCCTCACCGGCAGAGCCGAAGCTGAGATATTGCGGTCGCCCACCGTCGCCAGCGGTGACGATGACCGCACCCGCGCCATCGCCGAACAGGAATGCGGTGTCGCGGTCCGTCGGATCGGTCAGGCGCGACATCGCGTCGGCCCCGACCACCAGCACCGTATCCGAACTGCCCTGGTCGACCCGCATCATCGCATAGTCCAGCGCATAGAGAAACCCGGTGCAGGCTCCATTCAGGTCGATCGCGCCGCAATGTTCGGCCCCGATCTTGTGCGCCAGTTCAGCAGCCAGCCCGGGCGAGACCCGGTCCGGCGTCGAGGTGGCGACGATGACCATGTCGATCTCGTCCGCCCCGACCCCGCTATCGGCCAATGCCTCGCGTGCGGCGTCGGCGGCCAGATCGACCAGCAGTTCGCCCTCTTTCAGGTGATAGCGCTGGCGGATGCCACAGCGGCTGGTAATCCACTTGTCGGTCAGATCCAATGCCGCGAAGGCTTCGTTGGTCACGCACTGCCCCGGGAGGGCCGCGCCGACGCCTGTAATTATCGCGCTCATTTCAGGCCTCCATGGTTGGTGACAAAGGTTGTCGCGATCTCGAACCGCGCCCGCACATTGCGGGACTGCCGCACCTCGACAATGATGGTCTGGCCGCCCTGCCGCGTCCGCTTGACGGTGGCGTGCAGGAAGGGCGGCGTGGCGAGTTCGGCAAAACTGCTGAACCCCATGCGAATCAATGTGACCCGAACCTGCCCGGGCAGCACATCGCGGTCCAGACAGGTGGAATAGACCGCCAGTTGCCGCGCCGCCTCGGCCATCATCATGCCGGGGTAGTGGTCCAGCGCCCTGTCGAAATAGGCCTGCGGGTTCTGGGGAACGATCCGGGCGCTCAGCCCGTCGCGATGCCGCCGGACCTGCCCGATCAACACATCAGCCTGCCGCATCTTTCCAACGCAAGAGGGAAACAGCGGTTCGGTATGCCCCTTGGGAAAGCCGAAGCTGCCACCAACGCCGCGCAGCGCCGCATAGTCACCGGGCTTCAGGAAGGCGACAGTGCCGCCGAACAAGGCCCCGCTTTGTGCGCCAAGATAGCAGTAGACCGGCCCGTCCACGGCGTAGGCAGACCCATCGGCCCGCCACCGCACGCCCTTTTCGGGCAGCACGATGACCGCCTCCGTCCGGGTCTCATTCACCGGCCCCGCGATACTGTCGCTGCGCTTCACATCGACGGCCTTCAGAACGAACACATCTTCGGCGACCATGCCCAGCATGGTGCGCGCGATGGTTTCGATCGCCTGCCGTACGAATTCTGCCAGGAACAGCGTGTCGGTCACATCGGGTAGCGCCTCGCTCGGATCCGGCAGCTTGCCGATGGCAATGTAATATCCGGTCTCGGATCGCAGCACCTTTTCGATCCGGTGCGGCGGCATGGTGCCCTTGCGGACAGGGGTTTCGACCGGCAGGGCGGGCGCGGTATCCAGTGCTCCGATCTCGAAGGGCGACCAATTTCCGACCAGCGCTTCGAAGGTTTCCTGATGTCGTATCTGCATGGCTCAGGCCCTTATCGCCAGGGCAACATTGTGCCCGCCGAAGCCAAAGGAGTTGGACAGCGCAAGGAGCGCCCCCTCCTCCTCAGGCAACTTGCGTGGCGCGCATAGAAGGTCGGTCTGCCCAAGTTCGGGATCGGCACCACTCAGCCCGCAGACGGGCGGCAATTCGCGATGCCGCAGCGCCTGAAGCGTCGCGATGGCCTCGACCGCCCCGGCAGCCCCCAGAAGGTGCCCCAGATAGGATTTCGAGGACGAGATCGGGATGCTCTCGAACCGCTCACCAAGGGCGCGCCTCATGGCCACGATTTCAGTCGCGTCGTTCAGATGCGTGCCGGTGCCGTGGGCATTGATATACGCGATGTCCTCTTCGCCCGCGCCGGCATCGGCCAGTGCCGTGGTCACCGCCCGCGCGGCCGCGGCCCCGGTCGGTTCCGGCGCGGTGATGTGGTGGGCATCCGATGTGACGCCGTAGCCCGCGATCTCGCCCAAGATGGACGCCCCGCGTGCCTCGGCCACTTCGGCGGCCTCCAGCACCAGAACGCCGGCCCCTTCGCCAAGGATGAACCCGTCGCGGTCGGCCGAGAACGGCACCGTCCTGCCCGACGGGGACAGCGCCCCGGCAGTGGTGAAGATGGCGGCGGTGAAGTCGGACGTTGCTGCCTCTGCCCCGCCGACAACGGCGGCATCGGCCTCGCCCGACCGGATCGCGCGAACCCCGGCAACGATGGCCTGCGCACCGCCAGAACAGGCGCTGACGATGGCCGCAACCTCGCCCTTCAGTCCGTGACGCATAGAAATATGCGCGGCGGCGGCGTTGGCCATCAGCTTCGGCACAGTCAGGGGCGACACGTCATCCGCCTCGCCCTGTCGTATCTTTTCAATCTCTTCCTCCAGCGTGATCAGACCGCCGATGGCAGAGCCGATCACACAAGGCACCCGATAGGGATCCACCGGGGGGGTCTCGCCCCACCCGGCGGTTTCCAGAGCTTCGCGGGCAGCGACAAGAGCCAGTTGGCAGAAACGGTCCAGCCGGAAGGCCTTTCGCCGCCCGAGTTCTTTCGCGCCGTCGAAACCGGTGCAAAGGCTCTTGCCGTTCCGGATCCCCGATTGCCCGGCGACAGATTTCTCGTGCAAGGGCTGCACCCCGACACCAAGCGATGTCACGGCACCGATGCCCGTTATGACGACGCGGCGGACCATCAGGCTGCTGCCTTCTGCAGAACCCGCTCGACGGCATCGCCCAGCGTGACCGCATCGGCAAAGTCGCCCGGTGCGATGGCGATGCGCAGCTTCTTCTTCACGCCTTGGGCCAGCTCGACCACGTCAAGGCTGTCGAGACCGAGATCTTCGAGCGTCGCGTCGGCGTTGAATTCGTTCTGCTCGACACCCATGTCGAGGATCAGGTCGGTCAGGAAGGACAGGACATTATCCTTGTCCAGGGAGGTTGCGATATCTTTCATGATTTCAATCCTTTGAATTGAGCTTGGATGGTGGTCAGTTCACGCTGAAGGCCATGGCCGACAGCCCTCCGTCGATGGCGAGGGTGTGACCGGTGATATAAGAGGCTGCATCACTGGCCAGGAACCGCACGCCATCGGCGATTTCGGTCAGGTCGGCCGGGCGCTGCATCGGCACGCCCCGCTCGACCGATTTCGAGAAATGCGACAGATCCTGAGTCAGATCCGTGGCAACCAGCCCCGGCGCTACCGCATTCACGGTCACGCCCCGGCGGGCCACCTCGATGGCCATGGCGCGGGTCAGGCCGCTCAGGGCCGCTTTGGAGGCCGCGTAGTTTGCGATCCCCGCGATGGCCCGTTCGGCAACGAAGGATGACACGTTGATGATGCGCCCGTGACGGGCCCGGATCATTGACGGCAGTGCCTGGCGCGAGGTCCAGAAGGCCGCAGACACGTTTGTCGCCATAACGCTTTCCCAGTCATCGTCGCTCAGCCCGGTCGAGATGCCGTCGGCCCGGATCCCCGCGTTGTTCACGAGAACCGCGACCCGGCCGAACCTCTCTTCCAGCGCTGCGAAGACTTTTTCGACGACATCAGGATCACTCAGGTCACCGGGCGCGGCCACAGCCACATTGCCCCGTCTCTGAATGGCGGTGACAACTTCCTCCGACTTCTGGCGGTCCGATCTGTACCCGACTGCAACCGGCCAGCCAGCCGCAGAGAGAGTCAGCGCAATCTGCGCGCCGATACCTCTGCCACCGCCTGTCACAAGGGCGCACCCACGTTCCGACGAAACCGATTTCATTATATATTCTTTCCAGCTTCAGATGTTGCCTTATTGAGGGGCGTGGCTCCGGCTTCTTCCATTTTCGCACCGTAATCGGCGGGCGTCGGGACAGACGGGTTGAACACGCCGATCTGCGACAGCAGGGTCAGTTCGTCGCGGGCGCCCCAATGCTCGATGGCCTGGCCGTCCTGCACACGGAAGAAGTGCAGGTGACGGATGCTGACCTTCTTGCCGGTAGCCGGGATGCCCATGAACTCGCCGGTGTGAACACCGCTGAATTCCAGCGCCATCGCGTATTTGTCGCCATCGGCGAGCATCTCGATCGGCATCCAAGTGGCGTCCGAGAAGGCGGCGTTCATGTAGGCCGCGGTCTGCAGGTAGCCTTCGGGGCCACCGCCGACGCCTTCAGAGGCTTCGTGATCCACGAAATCGGGGTGGATGTATTTCTCTGCCGCTTCGCGATCAAGGCTGCTGAACACATAGCCGACGCCCATTGCGACATCGCACAGGTGTTCGGGCATGTCTGCCATCAACTTTTGGATCTGGGTTTGCCAGTCTGCCATGGGTTTTCCTTTCATTGGCTGGCTACAAGGGTGGGTTGGTGGGTCTTCAGCAGGTCACGCAGCCGTTCGGCGGCCTGCCCGAAAGTTTCGAAATGCACCGAGTGCCATCCGGCGCGCTCGGCCCCTTGGCAATTGACCGCCAGGTCATCGACAAGGATGCAGCGTTCAGCCGGGACACCGGCACGCTCGGTGGCCAGTTCGAAGATCAATGCCTCGGGCTTGCGGGCGTGCACCTCGAAGGACAGCAGCACCTCG
>JALSRF010000268.1 GCA_026984895.1 Paracoccaceae bacterium | reverse complement strand
GCCCATGATGATCTGTCCGGCCTCGTAGGCCGAGGCGCCCAGCACCCGCACCGCGTGGTAATGGGTGAGCGCCAGGTGGCTGATCGGCTTGTCGGTGACCTTTCGGATTTCGTCGATGACCTTCTGCGCCAGCCGCGGAGTGGCCTGGGCCTCGATCACCATCACGCTGTCATCGCCGACGATGACGCCCGAGTTCGGATCGCCTTCGGCGGTGAAGGCCCAGATACCGTCGCCGATTTCGGCAAAGGTGGTTTTCTTTTCGCCCAGATCGCCCTGGGAAGCGAAGGCCTTGGCCATTGGTCTTTCCTTTTCAGCGGTGCGCCGGCGGCGATGCGGGAGCCTCCGGCGGGGATATTTCGAGACAGAAGAAGTCAGGGGCTCTCTTCCATGAATTCAATGCGGTTGCCGACCGGGTCGTCGGCAAGGAAACGGCGCCGGGCTGAAGGGGGCTTCGACGCCCAGGTGTAGCGCGACCCCGTCACCCATGAACCACGCGCCGCCGCGCGGTCTCAGCATTTCCGGTTTTTCGATTTCGTCGAGATTCAGGATGCCGGCCCGGAAGGCGTGGCAGGCGTCTTTCGCCCCGGCGGGGATGGCAAGCTGGATATGATCCAGGCGAAACATCAGGCCCAGTCCGGTTTGTCGATGGCCGGCAGCACCGTTCCGGTGCATTCGCCAAAGCCGATCCGGTATCCCGGCCCCTGCGCGTGGCCGCGGAAAGTCACCCTGTCGCCGTCTTCCAGAAAGCTGCGGGTTTCTCCGGTGTCGAGCGTCAGAGGCTCTTTTCCGCCCCAACTCAATTCCAGCATGGAGCCACGTTCAGCGGCATTTTTCCCCGAAACAGTGCCTGATCCGAGCAGGTCGCCCACGGTCATCGGGCAGCCGGATGCGCTGTGATGGGCCAGTTGCTGCGCGGCGGAATAATACATTTCCGCGTAGTTGGTGCGGGTGATGACGGTTTCGGGCTTGCCCGCCGGTGCCAGCGCTGCCTCCAGCGCGATGTCGTAGAGCATCGGGGCGGGTTCGCGCAGGTAGGGCAGCAGGTCCTTTTCGCGCGGCGGGGTCGAGGTTCGGAAGGGTTCGAGCGCCGCTTTCGTCACGATCCAGGGCGATATGGTGGTGGCGGTGGCCTTGGCCTGGAACGGGCCCAGCGGCTGGTATTCCCAGGCCTGGATATCGCGCGCAGACCAGTCGTTCAGCAGCACGAAGCCGAAGATCATCGCGTCGGCCTCGGCAACGCTGACCGGGCGCTGCGAGGGCTGGCCGACCACGGCGCCGACTTCCAGTTCGAAGTCGAAGCGGCGCGAGGGCAGGAAGGCGGGCATGTCATGGTCGGGAGATTTCAACTGCCCCCAGGGGCGCCGGATATCGGTGCCCGAGACCACCACCGACGACGCGCGCCCGTTGTAGCCGATGGGCATGTGCAGCCAGTTCGGCGGCAGGGCGTTTTCCGGCCCGCGAAACATGGTGCCGACATTGAAGGCATGGTTTCGCCCGGCGTAGAAATCGGTGAATTCGGCCACGGCGAAGGGCATGTGCATCCTGACCTCGGCGCGGGGCAGCAAAAAAGGCTCTAATGCAGGCCTTTGCGATGCATTCCTGGAAAGCGCCCCGGTCAGTTCGGCGCGGAACGCGGCCCAGGTTTCGGGGCCGAGTGCCATGAAGGCGTTCCAGCCTGGCGCGGCAAGGGCGCGCGGATCCGCTGCCCTCAGCACACCGGCGGCACTGGCCGCGGCCAGGTCCAGGATCCTGTCCCCGATCGCGACGCCGCAGCGGGGTTCGCAGGCGTCGCTGGAAAACACCCCGCAGGGCAGGTTGTTCAGCGGAAAGTCGGTATCCGGCGAATTGGCGCTTTCCACCCAGCTTTCAAGTAACGGCACGGCTCCCCCCGATTTCGCAGCGCGATCTTCGCAGCGCGGTTCCGGCGCGCCCAGGGCGAAACGCGCAGCGGCAATTATCGTTGCATCTGCAATAGTGTCAAGCCGCGTGGCGATGCGCAGCCCGCCGGCTGCATCTGACGAAACCGGCGGTTGGGGGCAGGGCTTCCGCCGCCCCACAGGGCCCTGGCGGTGACAATCGCTTGAGTTCCCCGTGCGGACATGGCTTTGTGCAGGGGGATCAAGCCCGGAGGACCGTGTGAGCGAATTCGTTCTGAACGATTTTATACCCTATCAGTTGGCCGCGCTTTCCGAAAAGGCCAGTCGGGAGTTTTCCCGCTTTTACCGCGAACGGTTCGGCTTGTCGGTTACCGAATGGCGCGTCATTGCCAATCTCAGCCAGGCACGGGGCCCGGTGAGCGTGCGCGAAATCAACCGCCAGGTGGCAATGGAAAAATCGAAGGTCAGCCGGGCGGCGACGCGGCTGGAGAAACGCGGTCTGGTCATCAAGCAGCAAAGCCGTTGCGACGGGCGCCTTGTTGAACTGAGTCTCAGCGAAAAGGGGCGCGACATCATGCAGGAACTGACCCCGATCGCCCGCGATTTCGAAGACAGCCTGCTGGCGCCCCTGGGAGACGATCGGGACATGTTCAAGGCCGCACTCGGGGTCCTGCTTGCACGATGATGCCGCCCCGGCCCCTTTCCCGGCCGCTTTCGCCGATTCTGACCGCGCTCAGGCGGATCGTGGCCTTTCGCTCGATCCCCGAAATCCGCCGTCACAGGGTCCGCCTGGCCAACTGGCGCGGACCGGCGTTCTCCATTGCGGTGCTGTCCGATCTGCATGTGGTGGCGCCCTGGACCCGGCTTGGCGACCTGCGCCGGGCGGTGGCGCGCATCAACGCACTGTCCCCGGACATTGTCGTCCTTGGCGGCGACTATCTTGCGGAGGCAAAAATCCCCGGCCGACGCGCCGATGCGGCGCAGATCGTCTCGGCGTTGTCGGGGCTTGGCGCACCGCTCGGGGTTTTCGCCATCCTCGGCAACCATGACTGGAAGGATTGCCCGCTGGCGCGTGACAGCGGTTATGCGAAAACCAGCCTGGGCGAAGCCTTCGAACGTTCCGCCATCACGCTGTTGCAAAACGATGCGCGCCGCCTGGAGCTTGCCGGTCACGAGCTCTGGCTGGTCGGGATAGACAGCCAGCGCAGCATGCCGACGGCGCCGGCGAAGCCGCTGCACGACCCCGAGGCCGCCTTTTCGGGCGTGCCGCCCGGTGCGCCGGCCATTCTTCTTGCGCATGAGCCGGACTATTTCGCCACCGGCGACCGACGCGCCGGCCTTCAGATCAGCGGGCATACCCATGGCGGGCAGCTCAACCTGTTCGGCTGGCGGCCGATCGTTCCGTCGCGCTTTGGCGCGCGCTATGCCTGGGGGCGCATTCGCGAGCATGGACGCGACCTGGTTGTCTCGGGCGGGATCGGGTTCTCCGGCTTTCCGATGCGCATCGGCCAACCCCCCGAAATCACCCTGGTCTCGGTCGAGGGGGCGCCGGACGCAACGTAAGGGTTGGCGAAAATGCCTGAACGCTGCAACGTTGTGCCGGGCGGCAAGACCCCGGCAGCGGCACCGGCAGCGGCACCGGGCGGGATCGGGCCGGATCGGACAGGATCGGACAGGATCGGGCCGGATCGGACAGGATCGGCCAATGGAAACGCATGGAGGGGGCGGCATGGAAGACATCGTGATTCTCGGCGGGGCGCGCACCGCGATCGGAAGCTTTGGCGGGGCGCTTGCCTCGGTTCCGCCAGGCGAACTGGGCGCGATCGTGGCGCGCGCCGCAATCGAACGCTCGTCCCTGCAGCCGGACATGATCGGGCATGTCTTCTTCGGCACGGTGATAAACACCGAGCCCGGGGACATGTATCTCAGCCGCATGTCGGCCATCGGCGCCGGCTGCCCTGCCACCGTGCCGGCCATGAATGTCAACCGGCTGTGCGGCTCTGGCGTGCAGGCCATCGTTTCGGCGACCCAGGCGCTGATGCTGGGGGATGCGGATTTCGCCCTTGCCGGCGGTGCCGAGAACATGAGCCGCTCGCCCCATATCGTTCCCGCCGCTCGCTGGGGCCGGAAGATGGGCGATGTGCAGGCCATGGACATGATGCTGGGCACGCTAATGTGCCCGTTCGGTTCCGGCCACATGGGCGTCACTGCCGAAAACGTGGCCGCCAGATATCATGTCAGCCGCGCCGAACAGGACGCCTTTGCGCTGGAAAGCCAGACCCGCGCGGCGCGCGCCATCGAACGGGGGTATTTCCGCGACCAGATCGTTCCGGTCGGAACACGTGCGCGCCACCAGAGCGTCCTGTTCTACACCGACGAACACCCCAAGGCTACCTCGATCGAGGCGCTGGCCGCCCTGCCACCGGCCTTTCGCAAGGATGGCAGCGTGACCGCCGGCAACGCCAGCGGCATCAATGACGGCGCCGCGGCGCTGGTGCTGGCGCGTGCGGGCGCCGCCAGGGCGGCCGGGCTGACGCCACGCGCACGGGTGCTTGGCTATGCGCACTCGGGCGTTGACCCCGAGGTGATGGGTCTGGGGCCGATCCCGGCGGTGCGCGCCCTGCTCGGGCGCACCGGCCTGGGCGTGGACGATTTCGATGTGATCGAGTCGAACGAAGCCTTCGCCGCACAGGCGCTGGCGGTCAGCAAGGAACTTGGCCTGGATCCGTCGCGCGTAAATCCCAACGGAGGGGCGATTGCGCTTGGCCATCCGGTCGGGGCGACCGGCGCGATCATCACGCTCAAGGCGCTCCATGAGCTCGAACGCACGGAAACCCGTCGGGCGCTGGTCACGCTGTGTATCGGCGGCGGGCAGGGCATCGCACTGGCGATCGAGCGCCTCTGACCGCGTTTCGTTAAGCCCCTGTTCATCGCCAAAACCTAAAGTTGTCGCGATCAACGGGCCGGTGGCCCAGACGAAGGGTCTTGACGATGGACTTTAGCCACGCCGATGCGCTTGCCCGCGAACGCCGGGCAAGGCTGGCGGCTGAACGCATGCTGGAACAGAAACAGAAGGAACTGTTCGCAGCCAACGAACAGCTGTCGCGTCACGCGCTTTCTCTCTCGGACCAGATCGTGGAAAAACGCGAAGAGGTCGAAACCGTGCGCCACGAAAACTCGCGAGTCCGCGAGGACCTGGAGCAGGTGCGCCAGGCGATGGACATCGCCAAGAAACGGCTTTGGCACTCGGTCGAGACCATCCAGGACGGCTTTGCGGTTTTCGATGCCGACAGCAGCATGGTGGTGGCCAACCCGGCCTACCTGGCCGCCTTCGACGGCATGGAATGCGTCGCCCCGGGTATCCGCTACGAAGAGATCATCGATATCCTGGTAGAGGAAGGCATTGTCGATATCGGCGACGACACCCCGGACGCCTGGCGCGCATCGATGCTGGAACGCTGGAACGCGCCCCGGATCGAACCGCGCACCATCCGGCTGTGGAACGGCCAGTTCATAAAGCTTCTGGACAGGCGGGCCAGCAACGGTGACACGGTTTCCCTGGCGCTGGACATCACCGATACGATCGAACGCGAAAAGCAGCTGGAAGAGGCGCTGGTGCGCGCCGAGGCGGCGAACCGGGCGAAATCCGCCTTCCTTGCCAAGATGAGCCATGAATTGCGCACGCCGATGAACGGCGTTGTCGGCATGGCGGACATGCTGGCCGATACCACCCTTGACGAAGATCAGACACTCTTCGTGGAAACGATCCGCAATTCCGGGGAAATGCTGTTGGGCCTCATCAACGACGTTCTCGACTTTTCCAAGATGGAAGCGAAGAAGCTGGTTCTGCATCCCGAGCCTTTCGATCTGGAAAAGACGCTGAACGACATTCTGGTGCTGTTCCAGCCGGCGGTCATGGCCAAGGAAGGTCAACTGGAACTGATCCTGGACTACGATCTGTTCCTGCCCACAGGATTTATCGGCGATGCCGGGCGCATTCGGCAGATTCTCACCAACCTGATCGGCAACGCGATCAAGTTCACTTCGCAGGGCCATGTGATCGTGCGCATCGTCGGGCTGCCCGAGGGGGACGGCAACGGCTTTCGCGTGCATTTCTCGGTCGAAGACACCGGCCTGGGCATTCCGGCCGACAAGATCGAACATGTGTTCGGCGAATTCAACCAGGTCGAGGACGAGAAGAACCGCCAGTTCGAAGGCACCGGCCTGGGCCTTGCCATCACCCGGCAGCTTGTCTCGCTCATGGGGGGGGAAATCTGGGTGGACAGCGTGCCCGGCGAAGGCAGCAACTTCGGATTCTACCTGCCGCTTGCCCAGGACGACGGACCCGCATTCTGCCTGGATCAGCTGCCCGACTGGCTGTCGCGCGTGATCCTTGTCAGCGCCCCAAGCCCCTGGGCCGAACTTGTCTCGCGACAGATGCGAACGCTGGGGGCCGATGTCCAGGAATTTCCGCCCGAAGCATTTCTTGCCCACCCGGTTGCAAGAACCGGCGATGTT
>JALSRF010000267.1 GCA_026984895.1 Paracoccaceae bacterium | reverse complement strand
GCGTTGGCGCGGGCCGGGATCGACGTTCCCGTCATCGTCGTGCAGGAACTGCAGGACAGCGAACGAGACCTTGCCCAAAGGGGCGCGCAACTCCTATCCAAGCCGGCCGGGCGCAGGCAGATCATGGATGCCCTGCAGAAATTGCCGGCACCCGCGCGCGAATCACCTTGCGCGCCGCCGCCGGAGACTGCCGCATCGCCCGCCGAGCCTGCGCCTGTGCCCGGCCCTGCGCCTGCGTCCGACCCCGCCCCGGCATCCGGGCCTATCGCATCTCCCGACCCTGCGCCGACCCCGGTGCCCGACCCGGCTCCACAGATCGAAAGCGTCCCGCCGGATGAGCCTCCGCAGGGGTCATCGGGCGGCGCCGGCGCTGTCCTGGCTTTCGAACAGCCGCCGGCGAAATCGGCTGACGAGGCGCCGCACCCGCCGGCCGGCCGCCCCCCCGAGGCCGCGCGCAAGATGTTCATCCTTGCGGCAGAGGACAACAAGACCAACCGGCTGGTCCTGTCCAAGCTCGTGCGCAAGCTGAACATCGAACTCGCCTTTGCCGAAAACGGGGTTGAAGCGGTGGAAAAATGGCGCGCGCATCAGCCGGATCTGGTCTTCATGGACATATCGATGCCGCTCATGGACGGGAAGGAGGCCACCCGGCGCATTCGCGAGGCCGAGGCACAGACCGGCGCGCGGCGGACCCCCATCATTGCCCTGACCGCCCACGCCATGAGTGGCGATGATGAAGAAATCCTGTCGTCCGGGCTGGACCACTACCTGACCAAACCACTGAAAAAGAACGACATTTTCGAACAAATCGCCGCCGCGACCCCCCCCTGGGCGGAACCCGTGTTCGAGGAAGAGGATGCGCCCGGCACGGCGGATCGCCCGGCCGCGGGCTGAAACCCGATGCACCCGATCGGGCCGGCGCACCGCCCGGGAGCGGGCAGGCGGCTGGCCGGGCGCGGGCGAATGCGTCTGCCATAACGCCGGAAATGCGCCTGCGGCACGACGGGCCGGCGCGGCGCATGAGGCGGGTGCATGGGGCGGGTGCATGGGCGGCGCAGGCAGGCCCGCGCGCATGTCCTGGACGCTTGCGCGACCCGGGCAAACAGGTGCGATCGTGCGCGACAGGTCCTGGGGCGGTGCTGCGGCGCTCCTGATCGAAGATCCCGAGACCGGCACATTGCGGCGCAAACAGATCGCGGGCCTCGCGGACTCGCGGGCTTCGTGGCCTCGGGGACCTCGGGGACCTCGGGGACCTCGCGCCGATGGCGCGCCGATCCGGGCGCTGGAAGGGACAAGCCGACATCCGGGCGCATGAAACGCCGCGCGACACCCCCTGCATGGCCGCGGCGCTCGCCAGCCGCTGCGCCCCCGACAGCAAGGCAGGAGACAACCGCCCGCGGCGCGCCGGACATCTCCGCAAAGGAAACGATCACCGCCGCCATGAAAAAGCGCCCTGAACGCGCAGATGCAACCGATCCGGGACGACGGAAAACGGGCCCCGAAAGACGCTTGATGAAAACGGGCCCTCTAACCGGTTTCTCTCAGGACGTGCAGAAACGCGGCACAGAACCTTTCGCTGCGCCGCTCGCCCAGCAGGCGTTTCAGGCGCTCTTCGTCGGCGGCATTTCCCAAGGCGGCAACCCGGGCGATCAGCGATGCCGAACACTGCATCGGCTTGCCGGTGCCATCGGCGCCACGCGAAAGCCTGGACTGGGCCGCCAGCAACCGGTCGTAGACCTCGGCCGTATCCCGCCCCGCGATCCGGCGCCGGGCCGGGTGAACGTCCACCGCCGCCTCGGCGTTGATGACCGCAAGGAAGGTCGCGCCGAAGCGTTCAAGCTTTTTCGCCCCGACCCCGTGCACGCGCGCCATGTCGTCCAGCGTCGCCGGGCGCCGTTCGGCCATCTCGATCAGGGTGCGGTCGGTGAACACCACATAGGCCGGCACCCGCGCCGCTTCGGCCAGTTCGCGCCGCCTGGCCTTCAGCGCCGCCAGAAGCGGTGCGTCCTCTTCGCTGACCAGCATGCGCGCGGGCCTGGGCCCGGGCGCCCCTTTCACCGTATCCCGGCGCAGGGTGATCGGCTGCTCGCCCCGCAGGATCGGTCGCGCCGCGGGCATCATCCGCAGCGCCCCGTGGCGTTCGCGGTCGGGCCGGATCAGGTCCAACCCCATCATCTGGCGAAACACCGCCTGCCACTGACGGCGATCGAACTCGCCGCCGACACCGAAGGTGGGCAGCCTGTCATGGTTGCGCGCACGCACCTTGTCGGTTTCGTTGCCCAGCAGGATGTCCACCAGATGCCCGACGCCGAAGGATTCGCCCGTGCGCAGGATTGCCGACAGCGCCTTTTGCACCGCCTGGGTGGCATCGAACAGCTCGGGCGGACGGGCGCACAGATCGCAATTGCCGCAGGGCGCGGCCTGTTCGCCGAAATAGGCCAGAAGCGTCTGCCGCCGGCAGACCTGCGCCTCGGCCAGGCCGAGAAGCGCGTTCAGCCGGCCGTGGTCGGCCATGCGCCGTTCCGCCGGCGCAGGGCTTTCGTCGATCTGGGCGCGGCGAAATCTGATGTCGTCGGCGCCGAACAGGGTCAGCGTTTCCGCCGGCGCCCCATCGCGCCCGGCGCGGCCGATCTCCTGGTAATAGGCTTCGATCGACTTGGGCAGGTCGGCATGGGCGACCCAGCGGATGTCGGGCTTGTCCACCCCCATGCCGAAGGCCACCGTGGCCACCACGATCAACCCGTCCTCGGTCTGGAAACGGGTTTCGACCGCGCGCCGTTCGTCCGGCTCCTGCCCGCCATGATAGTGGCAGGCGGCATGCCCTGCTTCGCGCAGCGCGCGGGCCAGCGTTTCGGTCCTGGCCCGGGTGGCGCAATAGACGATGCCCGACTGCCCGCGCCTGTCATCGGCAAAGGACAGGATCTGCCGGCGCGGCGCATTCTTCGCCTCGAACGCCAGGTGAATGTTCGGCCGGTCGAAGCCCTGCAGGAACACCTGCGGCTCGACCCCGTCGAAAAGGCGCAGCAGGATTTCCTGGCGGGTCTGGCTGTCGGCCGTGGCGGTGAAGGCGGCAAGCGGCACGTCAAGCGCCTTGCGAAGCGCGCCGATGCGCAGGTAGTCGGGGCGAAAGTCATGCCCCCATCGCGAGACACAATGCGCCTCGTCCACCGCAATCAGCGAGGTGCCGATACGGCGCAGAAATCCGGGCGTGCCTGCCGAGGCGAGGCGCTCGGGTGCCACATAGAGCAGCTTCAGCCGGCCCGCGTTCAGCGCCGCGTGCACAGCATCGGTCTCTTCGCTGGTGTTGCCCGAGGTCAGCGCACCGGCCTCGACCCCGACGGCGCGAAGCGCGCGCACCTGATCGCGCATCAGCGCAATCAGAGGCGAGATCACCACCGTCACCCCTTCGCGCATCAGCGCGGGAAGCTGAAAGCACAGGGACTTGCCGCCGCCGGTGGGCATGATCGCCAGGACATTGCGCCCGGCGGCAACGGTGCGCACGATTTCCTCCTGCCCCGGGCGGAAACGTTCGAACCCGAAAACGGACGCCAGAAGTTCGGATGCCTTGGGCATGGGCCTGACCCGGTTGTTCAAACTGCTCGATCGGGCCGACTCTTCCCACAGGACGATTCGATGGACAAGAACAAAGCCGTCAGTCCTCTCCACTTACCTTGCCACGCAGGGACTTGACCGCACCGCGCCGGGTTTTCGCCTCCAGTCGGCGGCGCTTGGAGGCAAGCGTGGGGCGGGTCGCGATCCGGCGCCGGGGGCGCTCCAGCGCGCGGGCGACAAGCGCCGCCAGACGTTCGCGCGCCAATTCGCGGTTGCGCGCCTGGCTGCGTGTCGTGTCGCAGCGGATGACAACCGCCCCGTCGCGCGTCCAGCGTCGCCCGGCAAGGCGTTTCAGCCGGGCCTTCGCCGCCCGGGGAAGGCTTGGGCTTCGGGCGGCTTCGAAGCGCAGTTCTACCGCGCTTGAAACCTTGTTCACATTCTGCCCGCCGGGGCCGGAGGCACGAACGAACCGTTCGCTCAGTTCCCAGTCCTTGAGGGCAATGTCGTCGTTGATCCGCAGCATGGCCCGACCATAGCAGGTTTCGTTGCGCCGTCGAAAAGGGCCGCCGCTAGAGGCGACGACCCTTCGAGTTCTTCAGGAGACGGGCCAGTAAGAGCCTGGGCCCAATCAAAAGCGTTTCAGCCTTCGGGTTGCCTCAGGCTGCGGTCCTTTCGACTGTTCCGGCCTCATTCTCCACCATCACTCTAGACACTGGACCACCTCCTTTCGTTGATTACCGACAAGGGCAGGTTGGCATAAATCTTGTGTTTGTCAAAGCATTTTACGCAACCCGTGGCACAAGACGGCGCACGATGACCCGAAACGGCACAAGCGCCACGATTGCCAGAGACAGCTTTACCGTCCAGTCGGCAACGGCCAGAGACACCCACAACGGAACCGCCGGACCGACACCCAGCATCGGCAGCACCTCACCGGCCCAGCCGACATCGTTGCCCGGCTCGATGAAGGACAGCATTGCCGAAAAGGCGATGGTGAAGAACAGCGCCGTATCGACACTTGAGCCCACCAGCGTGCTGATCAGCGGCGCGCGCCACCAGCGCCCTTCGCGAAACCGGTTGAACACCGCCACATCCAGCATCTGCGCACTCAGGAACGCCAGGCCCGAACCCAAGGCAATGCGCCAGGTTACCAGCGGGCCGGATTCGCCTGCAATCTGGGTGCCGACGAATGAACAGACCACCCCGACAACAAACCCTGCCAGAACGACCTTGCGCGCGGTCGAGGCACCATGGACCCGGTTCATCACATCGGTAACCAGAAAGGCAAACGGGTAGGTGAACGCACCCCAGGTCAGCCACTGGCCGAACAGGAACTGCACCAGGATGTTCGAGGCAACCACGATGGCGGCCATGGCAAGAATGCCGGGAAGAAGTCTGCGCATGGTGTCGGTCCGTCTTGACAGGGCGTTGGGATGACCTGCCCCCGTTGGCTGCCGGGGACGCCGCCTCGTAGCCGGGAATGCCCCGCAGATCAAGCTATTCCGGCGCCTGATATTCCACGAACTCGGTGCGCTGGAAGGCGCGGAAATTGTCGTCCGAGATCATCGTCATGCGAAGACGCCCCCGATCGTCGCGCCAGACCGCGATCCCTTCCAGGTTGTCATGCTCGCCGGTGCCGGTCTCAAGCAGGGTTTCCTCGTCCGTGGCCGCGGTTTCGGAGATGACAAAGCGGCGCACGCGGCTGCGAAATCCGAAAACGCCGTTGAAATCGCGTTCCAGAAGATACAGGCGGCCATCAGGCCCGAAATCGGCGCCAACGGGCAGGAACTGACCGCGGCGCGGGATCGAAAAGGGCTGCTCCCAGGCCCCGTCGCGAAACCGGTAGACAGGGAAAGGCCGGGTGAGCATGCCAGAGCGTTCGGGCAGCGTGTAAAGCGTGCCGTTACGGTCAATGGCAAGCGCCTCCAGCGACGCGTTGTTCTGCATCCCGGCAAAATCGGGATGCGCGGGGATCCTGATCGCCGCGGCGCCGGGCGCGCCAAAGGCACGCACCCGGTGCTGCCCCTCGAAGGACACGAACAGCCGGCCGTCCTGCGCCACCGCCAGGCCTTCGGAATCGTTCCAGTAGCCCTTGACGGGGCGGCCCTTTACGTCTCTGACCGGGCGGGTTTCGACATGCGAT
>JALSRF010000266.1 GCA_026984895.1 Paracoccaceae bacterium | reverse complement strand
CAGATAGTAGCGCAGCCCTGTCCCCAGCGCCAGCAGACCGGCAATCACCAGCGCGATCAGGAAATACCGGTCAAGTATGCGACCCTGCGATGCCGAAAACCCGTCCACCACCTGACGCGCGGCAATGGGCAGGACCAGCGAAATGCCGGCGGTAAAGATCAGCGCCAGAAGGGCGGCAAGCAGCATGGCACGGTAGGGGCGTACGAAGGGCCACAACTCGGCCAGTGCACTGACACGCCTGGATTTTTTGCGGTCTTCGGGCCGCTCGGCAACTTCTCTGGCCATGACTGTCCCTTTGGCAGAACCCGGGCGCCGGACATCGCCGCGCGCCAGAATATGCGTGTTTCAAGCCGCGCGCAGCCCGGTCCGGTTCCGGTCAACGAACCGGCCTTCGGCATCGCGCGTGCCTTCCACATAATCCCCTCGCCACGCCGGTTCAAGCGCACCGGTTGCCGCGCCCCAAGGCGCGGCGGGTCCCGTCCGGCCGGCGCCAGCGGATGCCCCCGGCGCGGATGCCCCGGCAAGGACGCCCCCCGGGGCGTGGCCGCGCGCCCGATCGGTCTGGCGACAGCGCCCCCCTGCCCGCATGGCGAACCCCGGAGCAGGTCGGAGCGGGCGGCGTGGCCGGGACGCTCGGAGCGGCTGGCGCGGGCGGGAACGGGCGGAGCGGCTGGAGCGGCTGGAGCGGGCGGCGGGAATCGAACCCGCGTCATCAGCTTGGAAGGCTGAGGTCTTACCACTACACAACGCCCGCGTGACCGCCCCGGGGTGTATGGCATGGGCCCGGCAAGGTCAAGTGGCGCGGCGGGTCCGACCCTCGGGCGCGCGGGCGCGGCGCAGGCTCTTTGCCAGGCCGTCGGCGCTGCACCGGCCATTGCATGTGGCGCGGGGCCGAACGCCGCTCTTGCGCGTGCCGGACAGGCGAAAATGCGCCCCCGGAGCGCGCCGCGCGCAGCCCGGTGAACGCGGCGCACCCCGTGCCAGGCCACGCCCCGCGCCGCGGCGCGCGACATGTCCTGGGCCCAGCACCGGCCGAACCGACGCGCACAGCGTCACCGGCGCGAAATATCGCTGGTTCGGC
This sequence comes from Paracoccaceae bacterium, assembly GCA_026984895.1. Classification (GTDB taxonomy): domain Bacteria; phylum Pseudomonadota; class Alphaproteobacteria; order Rhodobacterales; family Rhodobacteraceae; genus JAJRUE01. Next base: position 1,252 of record JALSRF010000266.1, on the reverse strand, counting down.
TTTCCGCCCGCATGGGGGGCCTGCGTTCCCCGGGGCAGCGCGCCGCCGGGGTGGCATGGCGATGGCGCCCGAAGGGGCTGGCGGGTTGGCGGATTGGCGGGTTGGCGGATCGCGACCCTAGGCGTCTGCGGCCCGTTTCAAGCGGTCGCGCAGCGCGGTTTTCAGCACCTTGCCATAGGCATTCTTGGGCAGTTCCTCGACAAGGACATAATCCCTGGGGCGCTTGAAGCGGGCGATGCGCTCAAGGCACAGCGCGTCCAGTTCATCGCGGTCAACCCGCTGGCCGGGGCGTGGCGCGACGAAGGCCACCACCAGCTCGCCCCATTCGGCGTCGGGCCTGCCGACCACGGCAACCTCGCGCACCGCCGGATGGGTCAGCAGCACCTCTTCCACCTCGCGCGGGTAGACGTTCGAGCCGCCGGAAATGATCATGTCCCGGGAGCGATCGGTGAGCGTCACATAGCCGTCTTCGTCCATGTGCCCCATGTCGCCGGTCCACAGCCAGCCGTCGCGCAGCGTTTTCGCCGTTGCCTGCGGGTTGTTCCAGTAGCCGGGCATCACCGTCGCACCGCGCACCGCGATCTCGCCAATCTCGCCCGCGGGCAGTTCGCGCCCCTCTTCATCGAGGATGCGCACCAGAACCGCGCTTTGCGCCGTGCCGACCGAGTTCAGCCGTTTGCGCCAGCGCGGGTGCGTGCGGTCTCCGACGTCGTGGCGCGGTAGCGCGGTGATCCCCATGGGGCATTCGCCCTGCCCGTAAACCTGCACGAAACGCGGGCCCATCACCTCGACCGCCTCCAGGATATCGGCCTCGTACATCGGCCCGCCGGCATAGGAGATGGTGCGCAGCCCCTCGCCGGTTTCGCCGCGCGCGCGGGCCTCGTCCACCAGGCGGCGCACCATGGTCGGGGCGGCGAACATCGAAATGCTGCCAAGCGCCTTGCCCAGGTCCAGAATCTCGCCGGCATCGAAGCCGCCGCTTTCGGGCACCACATGGCGGGCGCCGCGCAGGATGTGCATGAAGTTGTAGATGCCCGCGCCGTGGCTCATCGGCGCGGCGTAAAGGATCGCGTCGTCTGCGCGCACCTCGTCCACATCGACGAAATAGCACCAGGTCATCGCGGCAAGGTTGGCGCAGGTCAGCATGACCCCCTTGGGCTTGCCGGTGGTGCCGGAGGTATAAAACAGCCAGATCAGCGCATCGGCGTCCAGTTCGGCGGGGCGATCCATCGGCTGGGCCTTGCGCATGGCA
>JALSRF010000265.1 GCA_026984895.1 Paracoccaceae bacterium | reverse complement strand
GGCGGTTCCAGTGCGATCAATGCCATGATCTACATGCGCGGGCAGAAACAGGACTACGACGACTGGGCCGCCCGGGGCTGCCCGGGCTGGAGCTGGGATGAAGTCCTTCCCTATTTCATCCGCTCCGAAGGCAACGAAAGGGGCGCGGACGCGTTTCATGGCGCAGACGGCCCGCTGAAGGTCAGCGACCAGCGCGCGCCGCGCCCGATTTCGCGCGCTTTCGTCGAGGCCCATGTGCAACGTGGCCTGAAAACCACCCGGGACTTCAACCGGGGCGACAATGAAGGGGCCGGGCTGGTCCAGGTGACACAGTTTTCGTCCCCCGAAAGAAACGGCGAGCGCTGTTCGGCGGCGGCCGCATACCTGTTCGACATCATGCACAGCCGGCCGAACCTGAGCGTTTTCACCGGGACCCGGGCGTTGCGGATCCTTTTCGAGGGCAGGCGCGCGGTTGGCGTCGCCTGCCGGCACGCCCGCAGGCACCGCCGGATTCGGGCCGCAAGAGAAGTCATCCTGTGCGCCGGCACATTCCAGTCGGCGCAACTGCTGATGCTGTCGGGCGTGGGCGATGGCCGGGCGCTCCGGCGCCAGGGCATCGACATCGTCCACCACCTGCCAGGCGTGGGCAAGAACCTCCACGACCACCCGGATTTCATCCTGTCGTACAAGACCGACGACCCTGACACCGTCGGCGTCGGCCTGCGTCCGGCGGTGAAGCTGTTTCGCGAGGCCATGCAGTGGCGCCGCGACGGCAATTCGATGATCGCCTCTCCGGGGGCCGAGGCGGTGAGTTTCCTGAAGACCGATGCCGCACTGGATCGCCCGGACATCCAGACCCATTTCGTGATCGGCATCATCGATGATCATGCCCGCCGGATCCACCTGGGCAACGGCTATTCCTGCCATGTCTGCGTCCTGCGACCGCATTCGCGCGGCGAAGTGTTTCTGGAAAGCCCCGATCCGCTGGCCGCCCCCGGCATCGACCCGGCCTTTCTTTCGGACAGGCGCGATCTGGAAACCCTGATCCGGGGGACAAGGATGGCCCATGACATCCTGGAGGCCCCGGCGATGGCGCGCTACAGGAAACGGGAACTGCACGGCGTGCGTCCCGGCCTGAGCGATGCCCGGTGGGAAGAGCACATCCGCAGCCGCGCCGACACGATCTACCACCCGGTCGGCACCTGCCGCATGGGCACCGACGACATGGCGGTGGTCGATCCGGCGCTGCGTGTGCACGGGCTGCAGGGATTGCGCGTGGCCGATGCCTCGATCATGCCGCGCGTGATCAGCGGCAACACCAACGCACCGGCGATCATGATTGGTGAGAAATGCGCGGACATGCTAAGGAAATCCTCGCAGCCGACAGGCCCCGCGCCGCTGCCATGAACGCCAACAAGACGACAGAACAAGAACAAGGGGAATGGAGTCTCTCATGTCCGGAAAAATGATGCACAAGGAGTTGACCATCGGCTCTCTGATCGACCACGCGGCGCGCTATCATGCCGGTGGCCAGGTGGTCTCGGTGGAAACCTCGGGCGAACTGGCCCGCTCGTCCTGGGGCGAGGTCGCGGCGAATGCGCACCGGCTTGCCTCGGCCCTGGAAAAGCTGGGCGTCGCCAGGGGCGATCGCTGCGGCACCATCGCCTGGAACAACCGGCGTCACCTGGAAATCTATTTCGGGGTCGCGGGCGGCGGCATGATCTGCCATACCATGAACCCGCGCCTGACGCCCGAACAACTGATCTACATCGTCAACCATGCCCGGGACAGGGTGCTGTTCATGGACCGGACCTTTCTGGGCTTCGCAGCCAGGCTGGGCGAACATTTCAAGAGTGTCGAGCACTATGTGCTGATGGGCCCGCGCGACGACGAGGCCGCGGCGATGGTGCCGGGCCTTCTGTTCTACGACGAGTTGCTGGAGACCGGCGATGCCGACCAGCCCTGGCCGCAGATCAGCGAAGATACCCCGTCAAGCCTGTGCTACACCTCGGGCACGACCGGTGCGCCCAAAGGCGTCCAATATACCCATCGCTCGACGGTCCTGCATTCGCTGGCCGGAAACCAGCCCGACGGCATCGCCATATCGGCGCGCGATACGGTAATGCCGGTGGTGCCGATGTTTCATGTCAACGCCTGGGGGGTGCCCTATATCGCCGCCGCCACCGGGTGCAAACTGGTGCTGCCGGGGCCCGGGCTTGACGGCGAAAGCCTGGTCAGGCTAATCGACGGCGAAAAGGTGACCCTGGCGCTCGGCGTGCCGACGATCTGGCTGGGGCTTCTCGGAGCGCTGGCGGAGACCGGTTCGAAGGCCGCGTCGCTGGAGCGCACCATCGTCGGCGGCTCGGCCCTGCCGCCGTCGATGATTGCCGAATTTCGCGACCGGTACGACACCGAACTGATCCACGCCTGGGGCATGACCGAGACCAGCCCGCTGGGAACGCTCAACCAGCTGCTGCAAAAGCACACCGGGCTGGACGCCGAGCAACAGGCGGCGATCCGGCTGTGCCAGGGCCGCCCGCCCTTCGGCGTGGAACTGCGGATCGTGGACGGCGAAGGCAACGTGCTTCCCGAAGACGGCAAGACCCAGGGCGACCTGCAGATTCGCGGTCACTGGATCATCGAAAGCTATTTCGGCGCCGACGACAGCGCACTGACCGAGGATGGCTGGTTCGACACCGGCGATGTGGCCACCATCGACCCGGACGGCTACATGACCATTCGCGACCGCTCCAAGGACATCATCAAGTCCGGCGGCGAATGGATTTCGACGGTCGAACTGGAAAACATCGCCATCGCTCATCCCGGCATCGCCAATGCCGCGGCCATTGCAGCGCGCCATCCGAAGTGGGACGAACGTCCGGTGGTGATCGCCGTCCGGGCCGAGGGCCAGGAACCGAGCGAGGAGGAAATCCTGGCCAGCTACGCGGGCAAGGTGGCCAAATGGCAGGTGCCTGACCGGGTGATCTTCGTCGATGACCTTCCGCTCGGCGCCACCGGCAAGGTGATGAAGGCGAAACTGCGCGAAACCTACGGCGACGTGCTGATCGAAACCGGCGCGGGTTGAACCGCGCCCCACGCCGCACGCCCCGCGCCCCACGCCGCGCGCCCCAAGCCCCAGACCGCGCGCCCCAGACCGTGCGCCCCGCGCCAGGGGAAGCGCGGGCATCCGGGCATCCCGGCCGCCTGCGCTGTGTGCGTGCGGGCCGAACAGCCGGCACCCGCCCCGAACCCGGGGCGGGTGCCTTGCCTGTTCGCGCGTCCCCGGGGGGAGTTCAGGCCAGATCGAAACGATCCGCGTTCATGACCTTTGTCCATGCGGCAACGAAGTCGGCCACGAACTTCTCTTTCGCGTCGTTCTGCGCATAGACCTCGGACAGCGCCCGCAGTTGCGAATTGGCGCCGAACACCAGATCCACCCGCGTTCCGGTCCATTTCGCCTTGCCGCTGGCGCGCTCGCGGCCCTCGAACAGCCCGCCCGCCTCGGAAACCGGAGCCCATTCGATGCCCATATCGACAATGTTGACGAAAAAGTCGTTGGTCAACTGCCCCGGCCGGTCGGTCAGCACCCCGTGTGTCGAGCCGCCGTAGTTTGCGCCCAGCACCCGCAAACCGCCCAGCAGCACCGTCATTTCGGGCGCGCTCAGCGTCAGAAGCTGCGCCCGGTCAACCAGAAGCTCTTCCGGCGTAACGGTAAATTCGCACTTCTGATAGTTGCGGAACCCGTCCGATACCGGTTCGAGCACACCGAAGGATTCGACATCGGTCTGTTCCTGGCTTGCATCGGTGCGGCCCGGCGAAAACGGCACCTCGACATCGTGGCCGGCATCCCTGGCGGCCTTTTCGATGGCCGCGCCGCCGGCCAGCACGATCAGATCGGCCAGCGAAACCTTCTTGCCGCCGGACTGGGCTTCGTTGAACGCGCTCTGGATACCTTCGAGCACCGCCAGCACCTTGTTCAGCTGCTCGGGCTGGTTCACTTCCCAGCTGCGCTGCGGTTCAAGCCGGATACGCGCGCCGTTCGCCCCGCCCCGCTTGTCCGAGCCGCGGAAGGTCGACGCCGAGGCCCAGGCCGTCTGCACCAGTTCGGAAACGCTCAGCCCCGAGTCCAGCACCGCCTTTTTCAGCTGGGCGGCATCGGCCGCGTCAATCAGCGGATGATCCACCGGTGGCACCGGGTCCTGCCAGATCAGGTCTTCCTCGGGCACCTCGGGGCCGAGGTAGCGCACCTTGGGCCCCATGTCGCGATGCGTCAGCTTGAACCAGGCGCGGGCAAAGGCCTCGGCGAACTGATCGGGGTTTTCGTGAAAACGCCTGGAAATCGGCCCATAGATCGGGTCCATGCGCATGGCCATGTCGGCGGTGGTCATGATGGTGGTGACCCTTGGACCCGTGCCATCGACGGTGGGGGCCTTGTCGTCCTCGCTCGGGTTGATCGGCACCCATTGCCAGGCGCCGGCCGGGCTTTTCACCAGATCCCAGTCATAGCCGAAGAGCAGGTCGAAATAACCGTTGTCCCATTTCGTCGGGTTCGCCGTCCAGGCGCCCTCGATGCCGCTGGAAATGGTGTCGGGCCCGTGGCCGCTGCCATAGCTGCTTTTCCAGCCCAGCCCCTGCTGTTCGAGCGGTGCCGCTTCGGGCTCGGGGCCAACCAACGCCGCATCGCCCGCGCCGTGGCACTTGCCGAAGGTATGGCCGCCGGCGACCAGCGCCACGGTTTCCTCGTCATCCATCGCCATGCGCGCGAAGGTCTCGCGGATGTCGCGCCCCGAGGCCAGCACGCTGGGCTCGCCGTTCGGCCCTTCCGGGTTCACGTAGATCAGGCCCATCTGCACCGCGGCCAGCGGGTTTTCCAGATCGCGCGCGCCGGAATAGCGTTCGTCGGCCAGCCATTCCCTTTCGCTGCCCCAGTAGATGTCTTCCTCGGGTTCCCAGATGTCTTCGCGCCCGCCGCCGAAACCGAAGGTCCTGCCGCCCATCGATTCGATGGCGCAGTTGCCCGCAAGGATCATCAGATCGGCCCAGGAAATCCTGTTGCCGTATTTCTGCTTGATCGGCCACAGCAGCCGGCGCGCCTTGTCGAGGTTGACGTTGTCGGGCCAGCTGTTCACCGGCGCAAAGCGCTGGTTGCCGGTGCCCGCGCCGCCGCGTCCGTCGCCGGTGCGGTAGGTGCCGGCGCTGTGCCAGGCCATGCGAATGAACAGCGGCCCGTAATGCCCCCAGTCGGCCGGCCACCAGTCCTGGCTGTCGGTCATCAGGGCCATCAGGTCCTCTTTCAGGGCCTTGAAATCCAGTTTCCCGAATTCCTCGGCATAGTTGAACGCCTTGCCAAGAGGATCGCCGCGCTCGCCGTGCTGGTGCAGTATCCGCAGGTTCAGCTGGTTCGGCCACCAGTCGGCGTTCGACCGGTCACCCATCTTCGTCGCGCCGTGAACCACCGGGCATTTCCCTGTCATGTTTCCGTCCATCTTGGTCTCCTGTCTGGTCTGTTTGTTGGCCGAAAGGAAAGCGCCGGGTCGCGCGCATCCCGGCAACGCGCACGCAGGGATGACCCCGGCGAGCCGCGCGCTGGATGACGTGCGACGGTGCGCTCCTGGCAGCGTTGCGTGCGCGCAGTCTAGCAGAGGCCATCAATTTAAAAAAATTGCTTTTTCAAATGATCGCGATAACTTCCACCTATGGTGAACTTTACCCTGAAACAGCTGCGATACTTCGAATCCCTGGTCCGGCACGGGCATTTCGGACGCGCGGCCGATGCCTGCGCGATCTCGCAGCCGGCTCTTTCGGTGCAGATCCGCGACCTGGAGGAAAACCTGGGGATGCAACTGTTCGAGCGCAGCGCCCGGCAGGTGCGCCTGACCGGGTTCGGCGAGGAATTCGCCCGCCACGCGCGCGTCGTGCTGCGCTCGGCGGACGAACTGGGCGAACTGGCCCGTGCCTCGCGCGACCGCCTGGTGGGACGGCTGCGCATCGGCGTGATCCCGACCATCGCCCCGTATCTGCTGCCGCGCCTGATCGGCGATCTGACCCGCCTTCACGACGGGCTGGACATCCATGTGCGCGAGACCATGACCATGACGCTGCTGCACGAACTGCGGGACGGGCGGCTTGATACGGCCATCGTCGCGCTTCCGGTCTCCGAACCGTCGCTGAGCGAGGTAGAGCTGTTTTCGGAACCCTTCGTTCTGGTCCGCCCCCCGGCCGACGCGCACAAACCCGTGCCCGACCCGGAAATGCTGAGGGAAATGAAGCTGCTGCTGCTGGAAGAAGGCCACTGTTTCCGCGATCAGGCGCTGTCGTTTTGCAACTACCGCCCTGCGGCCCCGCGCGAGGGTCTGGACGCCAGTTCGCTGTCAACCCTGGTGCAGATGGTCAGTGCCGGGATCGGCGTGACGCTGATCCCCGAAATGGCGATCGAGGTCGAGACCCGCTCGGCAACGGTATCGATCCAGCGCTTTGCGCGCCCGGAACCCAGGCGAACCGTCGGCATGATCTGGCGCAAGACAAGTCCGCTGGCCGAACGTCTGCACGAAATCGCCGCCATCGTCCGTCGCCACGCGCGCGAGAGCGCCGCCCATGTCGCGCAAGCCTAGCCGCCGCCGCGGGGCGACACCCGCGCCTTTTCCGGCGGCCCGGCACCGCCGCCGGCCGCGTCCTGCTGCACGATGGTGCGGATCACCCCGAGGAAGCGCGATACCTCTGCCATGCTGTTGTAATGGCACAGCGACACCCGCACGCAACCGTCCAGGCCCAGCGGGTCAAGCACATTGCCCGAATAGTGGTCGTTGCTGCGCATGTGGGTGCGGATGCGGTTCTCGTTCAGCTGCGCAACCACATCGCGCGCATCCATGCCGTCCACGGCAAAGGACACCAGCCCCTCGCGCGCCGGGTTCTGCGCGCCGCCGATGATTTGCAGCCCCGCAATGTCGGCCAGGCCGGGCAGGTTGCCGGTGCCGTGGATCATCGCCTCGACCAGCGCCTTTTCGTGGGCGTGGATCGCCCGGCCCGCCGCTTCGATCCGTGCCCGAGGACGCGCGGCGTCGCTGGTCTGCGCCCCCAGCCATTCCAGATAGGACACCACCTGGGAAAAACAGGCGTAGGCCCCGGCGTCGCGGGTGCCCAGTTCCCAGTTGCCGGCGGGGGCGCCCTCCAGCCCGTCATGGTCGAACCGCGCAAGCCGGTCCGATATCCAGGCCAGCCCGAAACCGTGCCGCGCAAAGACCTTGTATGGCGAGATCACATAGCCATCGATATCGTCGGCCGACAGGTCGACCTGCCCGTGGGCCGCGTGCTGGATGCCATCGACGATGATCGTGCACGCCGGCGCCACCTGGCGGATTTGCGCCGCGATCGCCGCCACATCCACCCGCATCCCGGTCACCGGCGAGGCATGGACGATGGTCGCAACCCGCACCTCGGGCGTCATCGCTGCGCCATAGTCCTGCGGCCCGACCGTGCCGTCGGCATCGTCGTGGCGCACCAGCACATGGTCATGCCCGCCGATCCGCGCCCAGCGGCGGCAGGCGCTGCGCGTGGCCGGGTGCTCCAGCGTGCTGCCCAGAACAACCCCCGGCGCATGCCCCAGGCAGGCGTTCATGATCAGCCGGAACAGAAGCTCGGTGCCGCTTTCGCCGACGATCACCCGCCCGCCGCCGGGCTCGGGCGGCGCGTTCAGGAACAGCCGCGCGGCCTGCCGGCCTTCGTTGATCACCCGGCTCATCTCCTGGCTGGCGGGGTTGTCGCGCCCCTGGTTGTCGGCCATGGCTGCAAGGCTGCGCGCGGTTTCGACCACCGAATTCAGCGTCAGCGCACCGCCGGCATTTTCGAAAAAGATGCGCTCGCCCTGCACCGGGCATCTGTCCACATGCGCGAAACGGGCGCGCACCCGCTTCATGAGGTCGTTGGAGAGTTCCGACATCGGCGATCCCTTCGCTGGGCGGGGCTACGGAAACCTCCGGCAACCGATGCCCTGGATGACGATCAACCACACCGGCACGGCCCGGGTCAAGCGCGCCTGCCCGCCACCCGTGCCCCGGGCAGGGCGCAGCGCCGCCGCCACCGGCCCCACCGGCCCCGTCCGTCCCGCCGGTCCCGTCCGTCCCGGTGCCGCATGCCGCCAGAGCCGCGTGCCGGGCCGAAAACGGCCCGCTGCATATGGCCATGGCGGACGCATTGCGCCATGCTGGCACCGGTCACATCTATCAAGAGACGGAACATGAGCAGCAACACAGGTGTCAACCCGAGCGCCGGCGATCTTGCCTTTACCCGCCAGCAGGACAAG
>JALSRF010000264.1 GCA_026984895.1 Paracoccaceae bacterium | reverse complement strand
CGATCATCGAAGCCAGCTATGCCGGGGCGCTCAGCTTCATGCGGCGGCGTTACACCCGGGACCTGAGCCGGGCCGATGTGGCGATCATGGGCATTCCCTTCGATCTGGCCACCTCCGGCCGCTCGGGCGCGCGCCTCGGGCCGCGGGCGGTGCGCGCCGCCTCCAGCCACATTTCATGGGCGCCCCCCTGGCCGTGGGAGAAAGACCCGTTCGAGGAACTGTCGGTGGTGGACTGCGGCGATTGCCGCATCGATTTCGGCCGGCCGGAAAACGCCCCCCGGGAAATCGAGCACGGCGCCCGCGCGGTGCTCGATTCGGATACGGCGCTGCTGTCGATCGGCGGCGATCATTTCGTAACCTACCCGCTGCTGCGCGCCCACGCGGCAAGGCACGGCCCGCTGAGCCTGATCCAGTTCGACGCCCATACCGATACATGGGCCGACGAACCGGGCCGCATCGACCACGGCACCATGCTGTGGCATGCGGTGCGCGACGGGCTGGTGGTGCCCGAGCGCTCGGTGCAGGTCGGCATTCGCACCCACAACCCGGAACCTCTGGGCTTCAACATCATCGACGCCATCGAGGTGCACCGCGCCACCCCCGCTGCCGTGGCCGAAAGAATCCGGCAGATCGTCGGGGATCACAAGACCTACATCACCTTCGACATCGACGCGCTCGAACCGGCCTCGGCGCCCGGGACAGGCACCCCGGTGATCGGCGGGCTGAGCCCGTTCCAGGCCCAGGAGATCCTGCGAAACATTGCCGGCACCCGGGTGGTGGGCATGGATGTGGTCGAGGTCGCTCCGGCCTATGACGTTGCGGAAATCACCGCCATCGCCGCCGCCACCATCGCTAATGACCTGCTGTGCCTGTTCGCCGCCGCGCACCGGGACAGGTAGGCAGCGGGCCGCGACAGGCGCACGCGGGCGAACACGCCCGCCGCTAGGGCAGCATTCCGCCGTCGGCATCGTCGCCGGATTCGGCGATCAGCCTGGCGAAATCGGGAACCGTCACCTGGCGGTTTCCCCGAAGCGTGATGACCCCGGCGCGTTTCAGCGCGGAAATCTGCCGGCTCACGGTTTCCAGGGTCAGCCCCAGGTAATCGGCCATGGCCTCTCGGGTCAGCGGCAGTTCGAACGTGCAGCCATCGGTGGAGTCCTCCAGGCGCAGCCGGGATTCGCGCCGGGCAATGATCGCCAGCAGGGAGGCGATCTTTTCGCGCGCGGTCTTGCGCCCCAGCACCAGCATCCATTCGCGCGCCGCGTCCAGTTCGTCCAGGGTCATTTCCAGCAGGCGCTGGCTGACATGGGGCGAAGACGCCAGCAGTTTTTCGAACGGTCTGCGCCGGAAGCAGCACAGCGTCAGATCGGAAATCGCCGTCACGTCGAAATGCGCCTTTTCGTGGCCGGGCCGGCCAAGGAAATCCGACGGCAGCAAGAGACCGATCATCTGCGTGCGCCCGTCCTCCATGGTCTGGGTCAGCGCCGCCACTCCGCTTACCACGGTGGCCACGAAATCAATCTGGTCGCCCGACCAGACCACCGGCTGCCCGGCCTCGTAGCTGCGGTAGTATTTTATCGTGTCGAGGTATTCGAGTTCGTCCTGTTCGCATCGCGCGCACACGGCCCTGTGCCGTATCGGACAGGTGCCGCAATCGCGGTTGTCGAAAACAGGAGCATTCATCGCACGTCTCTTCGCGGTTGATCTGGATCAAGGCCGATCCTGTCGTTTCCTTCAAACGTAGTCTCATGTCCACTGTGTCGCAACTCGGTAAGCTCGGGCTCTTTGACGCGCGTGTTCCGCGTTACACAAGCTATCCGACCGCTCCCCATTTCTCGCCCGCAACAACGCCCGCACAGGTGCGCGGCTGGATGTCGTCGGTGTCGCCGCAGGAACGTATTTCCCTTTATATTCATGTGCCTTTTTGCCGGCGGCTGTGCTGGTTCTGTGCCTGCCGGACGCAGGGAACCGCCACGCTGAGCCCGGTCGAAACCTATGTGCAGACCCTGAAGAGGGAAATCGCCATGGTGCGCGATGCGCTTCCCGCCGGGGTCGCGCTGGAGCATCTGCACTGGGGCGGCGGCACGCCGACGCTGCTGCCGGCCGATTCGATTTCCGATCTCGCGGCAACTGTTTTCGAGGCATTGCCGCTGGCCGAGGGCGCGCAGTTCTCTGTGGAAATCGACCCGAACGAGATCGACGCGCCGCGCCTGCAGGCCCTGGAGGCCGCCGGGCTCAACCGGGCGTCCATCGGGGTCCAGGACTTCGACGAGGAAATCCAGGCCACCATCGGGCGCAAACAGGGTTACGAGATCACCGCGCGCGCCATCGACGGTCTTCGCAAGGCCGGTATCGGCAGCCTCAACATGGACATCCTCTACGGCTTGCCCCACCAGAGCCGCGAAAAGATCGCCGCCAGCGTGCGCAAGGTGATCGCGCTTGGCCCGGATCGGGTGGCGCTTTACGGCTATGCCCACGTTCCGTGGATGGCCAAGCGGCAGTCGATGATCCCCACCGACGTGCTGCCCACCCCGCAAGAGCGCCTGGCCCTGTTCGAGACCGCGCGCGAACTGTTCCTGGACGCCGGTTACGAAGAGATCGGCATCGATCACTTCGCCCGGCCCGAGGACGGGCTGGCACGGGCGCGCCAAAATGGCACGCTCAGGCGCAATTTCCAGGGCTACACCGAGGACACCAGCACCACGCTGATCGGCATCGGCGCCTCGGCCATTTCGCGCTACCGGCAGGGGTATGCCCAGAACGCGGCGGCAACATCGGCCTACCAGGCGGCCATCCGCGACGAAAGCCTGGCAACGGCGCGCGGGCACAGGTTTTCACCCGACGACATCATCCGTGGCCGGCTGATCGAGGCGCTGCTGTGCGATTTCGAGCTGCGCCATGCATCCCTTGCCGCCGAACTCGGCGTTGCGGCCTCCCGGCTCAGGGAGATGACGGCGGCTCTGCCCGCGGCCTTTCCCGGGATGCTGGAGGATCGCCCCGAGCGTCTGCGCATCCTGCCCCACGCACGCCCGCTGGCGCGCATGATCGCGCGCGAGCTGGACAGCTACGACATGTCGCAAAGCAGGCACAGCCACGCCGTCTGAGCACGCCACCCGGCGCACCGGGCGAAAAGCCGCGAAAAGCCATGGACTTTGCAGCCGGTATCCGCGCAGAATTGAGCCGGCCCAGGCCGGACCGGCCCCGCCGCAGACCGCAGGCCGCACAGCGCAGGCCGCACAGCGCAGGCCGGCCGGAACACGCAAACGGGAGAACACGCCATGATCGACAGGCTGGCGGAAATCGTCGGCAGATCCAACGTGCTGACGGGAAACGATGCCGCGCGCTACGGTCGCGATTTCACGGGCCAGTATCGGGCCGGCCCGTTTGCCGTTGTGCGCCCCGGCTCGACCGGCGATGTGGCCGCCGTGCTGCGCCTTGCCCGGGATGCGGGAATGCCGGTGGTGCCGATCGGCGGCAATACCGGGCTGGTGGGCGGAACCCATG
>JALSRF010000263.1 GCA_026984895.1 Paracoccaceae bacterium | reverse complement strand
GCCCCGACTCACGGTTGCATCGCCCGGATCGTGCGGGTCGTGCAGGCGGCGCGGGCATGCGCGCAGCCGCCCGGGCAGCCGCCTGCCCTCCTTTCCGGGCCGCTCGGGCTGACTGCCGGCGCCAGGCTTGTGCGACAGCCCGCCCCTGGCGCCACGGTGCGGGCCGCGCCCGCCGCATCCGCTGGCCTTGGCCTTGGCCTTGGCGTTGGTGTTGGCGTTGGTGTTGGCGCGAAAGGCCCCGACGCCCCGACTTCGCGCCGCGCTTACCATGCCCGGAAAGCGCGAACCCGCCGCCCCTTCCGGGCGGCAGGCGTCACGGCACGGCAGGCGTCACGGCGCGACCGCCGCCAGCGCGCGCTCCAGCAACGCCGGGCCGGCGCCGCCTTGGTGGGCACCTTCCGACAGGATGCGCCGCCAGGTCCGCGCGCCCGGCTGCCCGTGGAACAGCCCCAGCATGTGCCGGCTCACCTGGTGCAACTGGCCGCCCGCCGCAAGATGCGCCTCGATATAGGGCAGCATCGCCTCGACCACCTGGGCGCGGGTGCGCCCCGTCGCCGCGCCGGCGCCCAGCAGCCTGCGATCCGCCTCCAGAAGCAGATCGGCCGGGCGCTGGTAGGCGGCGCGCCCGATCATCACCCCGTCCATGCCCCGTTCCAGGTGTTCTTCGGCCTCGTCCAGCGATGCGATGCCGCCGTTGATCGACAAGCGAAGATGCGAAAAGCTGCGCTTCATCCGGTGCACCAGCGCGTGATCCAGCGGCGGCACGTCGCGGTTTTCGCGCGGGCTGAGCCCGTTCAGCCAGGCCTTGCGCGCATGGATGGCAAAACGCGATACCCCCGCCCCGGATACGGTCTCCAGAAACGCCGGCAGCACCTCTTCCGGGTCCTGGTCATCGACACCGATACGGCATTTCACGGTGACCTCGACCGAGGACGCCGCGATCATCGCGCTGACGCATTCGGCGACCCTGGGTGCATCCTTCATCAGCACCGCGCCGATGCCGCCCGACTGCACCCGGTCCGAGGGGCAACCGACATTGAGGTTGACCTCCGAATACCCGGCCTGCGCACACAGCCGCGCCGCCTCGGCCAGCTCGCGCGCATCCGAGCCGCCAAGCTGCACCGCAACGGGATGCTCGCGCGGGTCGAACTCCAGCAGATGCAGCGCCCGCCCGCGAACGATGGCCGGTGCCGTCACCATTTCCGTGTAAAGCAGGACGCGGCGGCTCATCTGGCGGTGGAAAAAGCGGCAGTGGCGGTCGGTCCACTCCATCATCGGGGCGACCGAAAGCCGCCAGGGGGCGGTATCCTGTGCTCCACGCATCGCGTCTCGGTTCATGATCCCTGTCGTATCCCGGTCATCCGACGCACCCGCTCATCCGACGCGCCCGGCACACCCGCTCGCCCGGCGCGCCCGCCTCGCGCGGCAGCCGGACACGAAAGGAACCCGCCGCCGCCGCCCCCCTTTGACCCGATTTTTGCGCCGATCACAACACGAACTGTTCGGCCAGCGCACCGGCCCGAGACCCGCGCCCGCCCCCGCGCCGCCGTCCCGCATCGCCGCCCCCGCGCCGCCGTCTCGCGCCCGGGGCTAGGTCAGCGCGGGCTCATGCGAATCGCCCCGTCAAGGCGGATGACCTCGCCATTGAGCATCGGGTTGGCAACGATGTGGCGGGCCAGCGCTGCATAGTCCGCCGGATCGCCCAGCCGCGCCGGAAACGGAACCTGTGCACCCAGGCTGTCCTGAACCTCCTCGGGAAGCCCCGCCAGCATCGGCGTTCGGAACAGGCCCGGCGCAATAGCCACGACGCGAATGCCAAGCGACGCCAGATCGCGCGCCATCGGCAGGGTCATCCCCACAACCCCGCCCTTGGACGCCGAATAGGCGATCTGCCCCACCTGCCCCTCGAAGGCCGCGACCGAGGCAGTGTTGATGATCACCCCGCGCTCGCCATCGCCATTCGCCGGCGCATTGCACGCCATCGCCGCCGCCCCCTGCGAGGCCACGTTGAACGTGCCGATCAGGTTGACGCCAACGGTGCGCGCAAACAACGCCGGATCATGCGGGCCGTCTCGCCCCACGGTCTTCGCCCCGGCGGCAATGCCGGCACAATTCACCACAACGCGCAAGGGCGCCGCGCCCAGCCCGTCAAACCCCGCTGCCACGCTGCGCGCATCGCTTACGTCCACCGCGCAAAACCGCCCGCCGATGGCCGCGGCCACCCGGGCGCCGGCTTCGGCATTCATGTCGAATATCGTCACCTGCGCCCCGGCACCGGCAAAGCCGCGCGCCACTGCTTCGCCCAGCCCGGAAGCACCGCCCGTGACCACAACTGCGCTGTCGCTCCCGATCTCCATGGCGCCCTCCATGCCGTCCACACAAGGCAGAAACTGGCCCGAGGCGCCCCGGATTGCAACCGGAAATGAATGATCGTTCATTTCCGACAACGACTCCGCCCGGCCCCGCCTCCTTCTTTTTCGCCGAAATATCCCGGGGGTCCGGGGGTGGCACCCCCGGTCCGGCACAAACCGTCAAAGCGCAAAGTCGAAACTGCGCGACAACGGCAACACACGCGCCCGCTTCCCGGTCAGATCGAACAGCGCATTGGCCAGCGCCGGCATCGAGGGCGGCGTTCCCGGCTCTCCGACCCCGCCCATGCGGACATTGTTCTGCAGCACTTCCACCTCGATGCGGGGCGCGGTGTTCATGCGCAGCGCATCGTAGTCCGGGAAGTTCGCCTGCTCGACCTCGCCGCCATCGAACGTGATCTCGCCGCCCATCGCCGCCGACAACCCGTAGATCAGCGCCCCCTGCATCTGCGTGCGGATATTGCGCGGGTTCAGCGCCGTGCCCACGTCGCAGGCGATCCAGGCATTGGTCAGCCGGATGCCATCGGGGCTGTCCCTGACTTCGATCACCTCGGCAACGGCGGTGCCGAAACTCCAGGTAAAGGCCACGCCGCGCCCGACGCCCGGGGGCTTGTTCGCCCAGTCCGACATGCGCGCAACCGTTTCCAGAACCTGCGCCGAGGGCGCATGGACCGGCGCAATCAGATCAAGACGAAACCGCAGCGGATCGGCGCCGGCGGCATGGGCCAGCTCGTCGATGAAGCTCTCGTGGAAAAACCCGTTGAACGAGGCCGCGACCGAGCGCCAGAACCCCACCGGCACCGCGACATCCGCAAGGTAGCCGCTGATGCGCTTGTTGGCGATGCCATAGGGCTGGTCGATGGCCCCGTCCAGGTGCAGCTTGTCCGGCCCCGGCGGGGCAAAGCCGACGATGCGCGCCGTGGACTGGCGCGATACCGAAGGCGCCGCGATATGGGCATCGAACGCCTCGGCACGCCCGTCCCGCACAACACCCGCCATGCGCGCCACCGCGCCCGGGCGGTAGAAATCGTGGGTCATGTCCTCTTCGCGGCTCCACATCACCTTGACCGGAACGCCCGGCATCTGCACCGCCACCCGCGCGGCCAGAACCGCGGCATCCGGCTCGGTGCGCCGCCCGAAGCCGCCGCCGAGAAACGGCACATGCACCGTCACGTCGCCCGCCTTCAGTCCGGCCACCTTCGCCGCCCGATCGCGCGCCAGCAACGGCGCCTGGACGCCGCACCATATGTCCAGCGCGCCGTCGCGCAGCCAGGCGGTGGCGTTCATCGGTTCCATGGTCGCATGGGCAAGATAGGGCACCCGATACTCGGCGCGCACCACCTCGCCCGAGCCAAGCGCCGCCGCCACGTCGCCGCTTTCCCGAAACACCGTGTTCGCCTTGCCGTCCAGCGCAGCGGCGATGTCGCGCTCCAGCGCTTCGGTGGTCGGCGGATAGGGCGCCTCCTCCCACACGATCTCCACCGCCTCGGCAGCCTGCATCGCCAGCCAGGTATTGGTTGCCACAACCGCGATCCCGTCGCCCAGATCAAGCACCTTCTCGACCCCGGGCATCGCTTCGGCGGCGCTGGCATCGAAGGAAACCATCCCCGCCCCGAGCCGCGGGCAGATGCGCACCGTGGCAAAACGCATCCCCGGCAGGCGCATGTCCGCCCCGAAGCGCGCGGTGCCGGTGGACTTGGCCAGCGTATCCGCGCGCGGCGTATCCCTGCCCAGGTATTTCCAGGCCGATTGCGGGCGCAGTTCGACCGACTTCGGCAAATCGAGCGCCGCCGCCTCGCCGGCAAGCGCGCCATAGCTCAGCTTGCGCCCGTCAGGCGCGACCACCGCGCCATCGCGCGTCTGCAGCGCATCGACGCCCACCCCCAGGCGCGCCGCGCCCGCGCGCTTCAGCGTCTCGCGCGCCGCGGCCCCGGCAATGCGCATTTTCTCGAACCCGTCCACCATCGAGGTGGAGCCCCCCGTCACCTGCAGCGACAGCGCCTTTGGCATGATCTCGCTCAGGGCGTCGGCGGCCGCCTCGAACAGGCCCGGCGTTGCGGTGTCCCGGTAGGTCGCATGCCCGCTCAGAAGCGCGCCGTTGTAATAGACCTGCGCCGGCGGGCCGTGCAGCACCGTCAGGCTGACCGGGTCCATGTCAAGCTCTTCGGCCACAAGCGCGGCCAGGGTCGATTGCACCCCCTGCCCCATCTCGGCGCGCGGGGCGATCACCGTGATCCCGTCGGCACCGACGATCAGGTAGGGGTTCAGCGTGGCCGCCCCCTCTTCCGGTTTCAGCGGGTTGGGCAGGACGCGCAGCTTTTCCCAGATCCCGAAGGCCACCCCGCCGGCAAGCGCCGCCGTGCCCACCAGAAAGGTGCGGCGCGTGTATCGTGCAATCCGCCCCATGGCTCAGCCCTCCCGCATCAGGCGCGCGGCCTCGTGGATCGCGGCGCGTATCTGCTTGTAGGTGCCGCAGCGGCACAGGTTCCCCGCCATGGCATCGTCGATCTCGGCATCGTCGGGGTTCGGGTTGCGCGCCAGCAGGCTGGCCGCCTGCATGATCTGACCCGACTGGCAATAGCCGCACTGGGGCACCTGAGAGGCCAGCCAGGCGCGCTGGATGATCGCCGGGTTTTCCGGCGTGCCGAGCCCCTCGATCGTGGTCACCGGCCCGTCCACGTCGCCCAGCGCCACCTGGCACGCGCGCCGGGCCTCGCCGTTGATGTGCACCGTGCAGGCCCCGCAGGCGCCGATGCCGCAGCCGTACTTGGTGCCGGTCAGGCCCAGTTCGTCACGCAGCACCCAGAGCAGCGGCACCTCTTCGGGAAGCGCCACGTCGTGGGGGGTTCCGTTCACGGACAGGAAGAAACTCATTGCGGCACCTCCATTACAGGTCCGGCACAGGGCCGGGACAGCATCGGCCAGGACGGCGCAGGGCCAGGAACGGCCCCGGCATCGCCCCCGGCGCGGCCCCCGGCACCGCGCATGTCAACTGAGCCATCCGGTTTACCTTGCACGTTACAGCGCCGGGCGCCAGAGCCATGCTATCACATCTTCCCCGCCGATTTCAGAGAAATCCGCTTCGGCGCGCCAGGCACGGGTGCGACGGGCACGGGCGGGCCAGGCAGGGGTGCGACGGGCATGGGCGCGACGGGCCCGCGGACAGGCACGGGCGCTTCGGCGCGCGGACGGGCACAGGCGCGGCTGCGGCCATGGCTGCGGGCAGGACTCCGCCGCAAGATCGGCAGCAGGATCGGCGGCAGCCTCAGCGCGCCCCCTGCCGGATGGCGGTGACATTGTCGGCGGGCTTTTCGCCGGGGACCAGCGCAACCCAGGCCTGATACTGGGACAAGAACACCTCGCCCGTCAGCTCCCGCAGGAATCCGGTCTTTTCCAGCCGGTCCATCACCGGGCCCTTGATTTCGGAACAATGCAGCCTGATCCCGAGCTCTTTCAGGCGGTGGTTGATGGCTTCGAGGCTTTCCAGCGCCGACGTGTCTATGTCGTTCACCGCCGAGCACATCAGCACCACGTTCCTGACCGCGCTGTCTTCGGCGATCCGCTCCAGCACCAGATCCTCCAGAAAGCGGGCATTGGCGAAATACAGGTTTTCGTCGATGCGCAGGTTCACCAGCGTCGGGTCGGTGATCACGTCGTGGCGCGCGATGTTGCGGAAATGCTGCGTGCCGGGCAGCAGCCCGACTTCGGCCACATGCGGGCGCGAGGAGCGGTAGAGATAGAGCAGGGTCGAGATGGCCACGCCGGCCGAGACCCCGAACTCGACCCCCAGAACCAGCGTCAGCACGATGGTCGCCGAAACCGCGGCGAAATCGGCGCGCGAGAATTGCCAGGTGCGCCGCAGCACCGAGAAATCCACCAGCGACAGCACGGCCACGATGATCGTCGCCGCCAGCGTCGCCTTGGGCAGGAAATGGAGCAGCGGCGTCAGCAGCATCGCGGCGAGGGCAATGCCGATGGCGGTAAAGGCGCCCGCGGCCGGGGTTTCGGCACCGGCATCGAAATTCACCACCGAGCGCGCAAACCCGCCCGTTACCGGATACCCCCCGGAGATGGCCGAAGCGATGTTCGAAGCCCCCAGGCCGATCAGTTCCTGGTCGGGCACCACGCGCTGACGGCGCCTGGAGGCCAGCGTCTGGGCGACCGAGATGCTTTCGACAAAGCCGATGATCGATATCAGCACCGCCGCGCCCGCCAGCTGGCGCCAGGTCCCGGGATCGAAGGCAGGCAGTGTCAGGCCGGGCAGCCCGCGCGGGATGTCCCCGACGATGGCCACGCCCCTGTCGGCCAGCCCGAAGACGAACGAGGCCAGCGTGGTCACCACGATCGCCGCCACCGGACCTGCGCGCGAGAGCAGATCCGCGCTTCGCGGCTGCATCCCGCCCTTCAGCAGCAGCGGCTTCAGCCCCTTGCGCACCCAGAACAGGAAGGCGACCGTCCCGCCGCCGACAATCAGCGTATAGGGGTTTGTCCTGCCCAGGTTTTCCCACAGCGTGCGCAGGATCTCGATCAGCGTATGCCCGCTGGCCGGCACCCCGAGGACATGCTTGAGCTGGCTGGTGGCAATCAGCACGCCCGATGCAGTGATGAAGCCTGCGATCACCGGATGGCTCAGAAAATTCGCCAGGAACCCCAGCCGGAAGAGGCCCAGCGCCAGCAGCACCAGCCCCGAAAGAAAGGCCAGCGTCATGGCCGCGGCGGCATATTCGGCGCTGCCCGGCAACGCCAGGTTGCCGACCGCCGCCGCCGTCATCAGAGAGACCACCGCCACCGGCCCCACCGCCAGCACCCGCGAGGTCCCGAAAAGCGCATAGGCCACCAGCGGCAGGATCGAGGCATACAGCCCCATCTGCGGCGGCAATCCGGCCAGCAGCGCATAGGCCAGCGACTGCGGGATCAGCATGATGGTGACGATCACCGCCGCCACCGCATCGCTGGTCAATGCCTGCCGGTCATAGGCCTGCCCCCATTCGAGCACAGGCAGATAACGGCTGATCGCCCCCAGCGGGCGCTTTTTCGTCTGGCGCGACATGACGCATGCCTTTCGTCCTGGCCCGGCCGGCCCTGCGGTCGTCCGGGCAGCAGATGGGGCCCGGCTCAGGCCGATTCAGTGACCATATCGTGGATGAAGCTCGAACGCCGGCCCGAGTGGCAGTAGGCTAGGATCGGCTTGGGCAGCGTCTGAAGCGCTTCCTCGGTCGCGCGGAACTCCTTCAGACCGGCGGCGCCATGCACGATCGGAATGTAGCGCACCTCCAGCCCGGCCTGCTGCGCGGCCATGCGGATCGTGGCGAAGTCCGGCTGCCCGGGGGCCTCGTTGTCGGGGCGATTGCAGATGATCGCGCGGTATCCGCGTCCCGCGATTTCCTGCATCTGCTCGGGAAAGACCTGGCCGGTGACGGCAAAATCGTCGTTCAGTTTCTTGATATCCATGGTGTGTTCTCGTCTCTTCCTGTCTGACCGGTGACCCGTGGCGCCGACGCGCGTTCATTCGAAACGGCGCGCGCCGGCAGATCGTTGCGCCCTTGCGCCAGGGCGCCCCTAAAGCCTGTTCAGCGGAACCTTCAGCATCCGCGTGCCGCTGTCGTCGGGTTCGGGCAGGTGGCCGGCCTTCATGTTGACCTGGATCGAGGGAATGATCAGCCGCGGCATGTCCAACTGCGCGTCGCGCTCGGTGCGGAACCTGATGAATTCCTCGCGGGTCTTGCCGCCGCCGACATGGATGTTGTGCGCCTTTTCCTCGGCAACGGTGGTTTCCCACTGGATGTCGCGCCCGTTCGGCCCGTAATCGTGGCACATGAACAGCCGGGTTTCGTCGGGCAGCGCCAGGATCTTCTGGATGCTGTCGTAAAGCTGGCCGGCATCGCCGCCGGGGAAATCGGCCCGCGCCGATCCGCCGTCGGGCATGAACAGGGTATCGCCGACAAAGGCGGCATCGCCGACGACATGGGTCATGCAGGCAGGCGTGTGACCCGGCGTGTGCATCACCCGCACCTGCATGGTGCCGATGCGGTAGGTGTCCGCGTCCCTGAACAGCGCGTCGAATTCGGAACCGTCGCGCTTCCACTGCGTGCCCTCGTTGAATATCTTGCCGAAAACCTCCTGCACCACCTTGATGTTTTCACCGATACCGATCTTGCCGCCCAGCTTTTCCTGGATATAGGGCGCGGCCGAAAGGTGGTCGGCATGGGCATGGGTTTCGATCAGCCATTCCAGTTTCAGATCGTTGCGGCGAATATGGTCGATGATCCGGTCGGCGTGCGCATAGGCGATCCTGCCGGCGGCATAGTCCATGTCCATCACCGAATCGATCACCGCACAGGCATTCGAGGCCGGATCCTTCACCACATAGCTGATGGTATTGGTATCTTCATCGAAAAATGCCGTGATCTCCGGCTTGACGCTGGTTTCGCTCGCAAAGTCGCGCATGACGGTCTCCGTTCGTTTCTGGGCGAGCAGCGGGCGTGCCGGCAACCGCAAGCCCTGCGGCAGCATGAATGGCAAGGAAAGGACGTTCGCGCGCCCGCTCTCGTTCGATTGCCTTCCAGATAGGGCCGGAAAGCACCGGCGTCGGTGAGATTGTCACACAACTCGAAACTTTTTGACAATCGCGGCGCCCGGCAGAGCTGTGTCAAGAGGTCTTGCGCCCCGCTGCGCGGGCCGCGATGCCTCCGGCGGGGATATTTTCCGACAGAAGAAGGGCACGCGTCTTCTTCTGTCCCGAAGTATCCTCGGGGGTGAATGCGCCGCAAGGCGCAGAGGGGGCAGACAGCCCCCCGCGCGGGGCCTAAACCGTGACAACCAGGCCTTGCAGCGCCTCTTGATCCAGGATTTTCACCGCGCCGCGCGACAGTTCCACCCATCCCCGGCGCTGAAATTCCTGCAACTGGCGCGAAATCACCTCGCGCGCGGTGCCCAGTTCGGCGGCCAGTTGCTGGTGGGTCGCCTTCAGGCAGCCGGTGTCGTTCATGAGGTCCAGAAGTTTTTGTGCCAGGCGAATGTCCACACGCCGAAAGGCCAGTTCGTCGATCACATAGAACAGGTCGCTGATACGGCGCGAATAGCTTGTGAACACGAAATCGCGAAACGCGGGCGAAGTGGCGATCAGGTCGTCGAATACCATCCGGGGAATGGCCGCCGCGCGCACGTCGGTTTCGGCGATGCCTTCGGCGGAATGGTCATCGTAGGCCAGAAGCGTCGCCGTGGTCAGCACGCAGCTTTCGCCCGCCTGCACCCGGTAGAGCACGATCTTGCGCCCGCCCTCGGAGTGCTGCTGCACGCGCACCGTGCCCTCGAGCAGAAGCAGAAGATTTTCCGGTGAAGCGCCAGGCCCGAACACCGCCTCGCCCCTGGCGATCTTCACGATCCGGCTTTGTGTCGTCAGCTTGCGCTTCAGGCGCTCTTCCAGCCGGTTCAGCCCGGCAAAACGCGATATCCAGTCGTGCATGGCTGCTCCCGTTTGCTGCCCGCCGGGGCGCGCCCGCCGTAATGTCCCTCCGTGACGGGGGAACCCCGTGCGCAAGCCCCGCGCGATCCCGGCTATTGTGCCGCAGAATGTATGATCGCGTCGAGCAGCTTCTGGATCTGCTGCATTTCGCCCTGCGGAAAGTTGCGAAAGCCGATCTCGACCTTGCCGGCGCGATCGGTCACGAAGATCGAATAGGGGCAATAGGCGATGTTGGCCGGGTTGATTTCAAGCACCTTGCGCGACTGCACGGCCGAACAGAACACGAAGATGTCCGCGCCGTCGAACAGCTTGACGTCCGAGCCGACGTCCGAGGCGGTGCGCGCCAGCATCTCGCCCGAGTGGGCCACGTAGTCGATCACCAGCCCGCGATCGAGAATCTCGTTTTCCACGGCAAAGGTCGCGTCTTCGAAAGAACCGTCGAATTCAACCACAGTGGCGTCAACCGCAAGCGCGGGCGCGGCGGAAAGGGCCAGCGCCGCAACGACTGGGATCAGATTCGGGCGGTGTGCGATCATCGGTGGTTCATCCTTTGCTGTTCGGTCGTTCCTGTTCGCTTCGCTCGGTCCTGTCCGGCACGCGCTGCGTGGCGGATTTCGGCACGCGGGGCGCGCATCCGGCATCTTGAACCTAACACGTCTTTCAGCGGTTGTCCGGGGTCACGCCAGCAATCGCGCGTCCGGTCACGCGAACGTCATCGCGACAGCGCGACATGCAGGGGGGATGGGAAAAACCGGGGCGTTCGCTCTGCGCCCGGTCATCGGGGAAAAAGCCCGCCTCGTTGGGCAGGCGAACAGCCGTGAAACTGGTTCGCGACAGGGTAAAGTCCTCGCCCACCAGATCGTTCAGATACAGGAGATAGGCGACCAGCGCATAGACCTCGTCATCGCTGTAGCTCTGGGCGTCGCCAAAGGGCTTGGCCCGGTGCACGAAATCGAAGATCGTCGAAAGATACGGCACGAAAGAGCCGATCGTCTTGACCGGGCGCCCGTTCTCGGTGTCGAGCGTCCCTTCGCCGCCGGCCAGCGCCGGGTAAAGCCCCAGCCCCTCGCCGAAATCGCCGTGGCAGGCGGCGCAGACCTCGTTGAACAGCGCTTCGCCCTCGGCCACGCTGCCGGCGCCGGGCGGCAGGCCCTGACCGTCCGGGCGCACGTCGATATCCCAGGCGGCAATCTCGGCGGGCGTCGCCGGGCGGCCGAGGCCGAAGGGCTGCGCCCCCGCCGATGCGCCCAGAAGCACCAGCGCCGCGATGGCCCCGGCACCGCGGATCTCAGCCGACCTCGACATTGGTCACCTCCCCGGCCGCGTTCACCTCCCAGGTCTGAATGCCGTTCATGTGATAGACCGAGTTCAGCCCCCGCACCGCGCGCAGCGCATCCTTGGTCGGCTGCACATAGCCGGTGCTGTCGACGGCCCGGCTTTGCAGCAGAAGCGGCCTGCCGTCCCAGTGGAAATCGAAGTGGAACCGGTGCAGCGCCTTGTCGAGGCCGGGCCCGGACAGGCGCGCCCGGTGCCAGTTGATGCCGCCGTCCAGGCTGACGTGAACCTCGGCGATGCGCCCGCGCCCCGACCAGGCGATGCCGGTCAGCGCCACCGGGCCGGGGCCGTGGAGGATCGGGGCCTCGGGCGCGGGCGAGGTGATCACCGATTTCGCGTCCATCTCGAAGGTGAAGCGGCGCGCGCGACCGTCCCCCAGCAGGTCGGTGTAGCGGCTGGTTTCCTCGCGCATCATCCAGGGCCTGTCGCCGACTTCCAGCCGACGCAGCCATTTCACCCACATGGCGCCTTCGAACCCCGGCACCACCAGGCGCAGCGGATAGCCCTGTTCCTCGCGCAGCGCCTCGCCGTTCATCGCAAAAGCCACGAGGCAGTCGTCCAGCGCCTTTTCCAGCGGGATCGAGCGCGCCATCTTCACCGCATCCGCCCCTTCGGCCAGCACCCATTTCGCGCCCGGGCGCACCCCGGCTTCCTCCAGCAGCAGCCGCAGCGGCACGCCGGTATACATCACGTTGTGGATCATGCCGTGGGTGAACTGCACCGCGTTCATCTGCGCCCCCTTCCACTCCATCCCCGAATTGGCGGCGCATTCAAGGAAATGGATCCGGTCGGTGCACGGAAAGCGCAGGATGTCGGCCATGGTGAACACCAGCGGGCGCTCGACCAGCCCGTGGATCATCAGCCGGTGGGCGGCGGGGTCGATTTCGGCGATGCCGCCATGGTGGCGTTCGAAACACAGCCCGTTGGGGGTGATGGTGCCGTTGAGCGCGGCCAGCGGGGTGAAATTGACCGAGGAAATCGTATCCGCCG
>JALSRF010000262.1 GCA_026984895.1 Paracoccaceae bacterium | reverse complement strand
GGCCCCAGGCTGGCGATGCCCAGCGGTCCGCGCAGCGCCGGTGCGCCGACAGAGACCAGCGCCGCGTTGTCGGTGCAGTCGATCACCACCCCGCCGCGCCCCATCAGATCCAGCGCGAAACCGGCCATGCGTTCGCCCGGCAGGTTCGCACCGAAAATCGCCAGCACATCGGCCATGCCGGCCAGCGCCGATGCCGAAAACTCGGCAATGCCAAGCACCCGCAGCGCGCCATAGCGCGAGGTCCTGATCTTTTCGCGCCCGTATCCGACCGTCACCACCGTGCAGGAAATCCCCGGCAGGTTGGCAAGCGCCTCCAGATGGGCCAGCAGGTCGGTCTCGGCAGAGTCTTCCAGCAGGTCCCTGGGGATCACCACGAACAGCTGCACCGCGCGCGCACCCGCCGCCGGCCCCCGCGCCCCGGCCGCGCCGCCGGGGCGTGCCGCCTCGGGTGCGCGCACCGAAGCCACCATCGGCGCGATCTGCCCCTCGCGCAGCGGGCGGGGCTGCATCTTCAGCAGGTCATGGACCTCGGCTTCCCGTCCGACGGCATGGGCAAGCCTTGCCCGCGCGCCGATTTCGTCCTGGCGTCCGGCAAAGGCCCCCAGCGCCTGGATGCGGCATGAGCGCGCCAGGCGCAACGCGCGCAGCGCGTGCAGCGTCTCGTCCGAAAGCGCCTGCGCCCCGATCACGATGACCCGTTCCAGGCAGCCCTCGTGCACGCCGCCGCGCGCCGCGTCGCGCAGTTGAAACAGGAAGGGCGCGGCGTCGTAGCGTCCGGTGCGCGAAAGCGTTTCGGGGCAGCTTGCCGGGTTCAGCGCCACGCCAAGCCCCGCCGCGTCCAGTTGGCGGGCAAACTGCACGCTGGCGTCGAAGCCGCGCTCGTCCGCCGGTCCCGCCTGGATGAGTATCATGGCGCCCCCGTGCCGATCGGCGGCCGCGACGACAGCACCGAGCCGGTGAAAAACAGTTCGAACGCTGCGCCGGAGTACCGCGACAGCGCGCATTGGGCGCGTTCCACCTGGGCGCGATAGCTGTCGGGGTCGGCGACAAACCCGGCGATCAGGCGGTTCACATCGCCGGGCCGGGCCGCGACCACGCCGCCACCGAACGGGGCCGCGGTCTGCGCATCCGAGATCACGACCTTGCCCGCGGCGATTGCCTCGGCCAGCACGCGCCCGAAGCTTTCGCGCCATGTGTCGGAGGTGAAATACACCATGAAATCGATCTCTTCGAAGAAGGCTTCGACTTCCATTGCGCGAAACGGCAGCAAAGTCCAGTGCGGGTGCTCGTCGGCCAGCGGCATCAGGCTGTCGGCGCCCAGCAGCAGATTGATCCGGGCATGCGGCGCAAAGCACTGCTCCAGCACCTCTTCGCGGGGAAACTTCTCGAACCCCGGGCGCGACAGCCGCCCGCGCCGGTCGCGCGGGGTCTCGACCGGCGCGCGGATATCGAAATCGCAGATGTTGAACCAGTCGTCCTCCAGCACAGTCCAGCAGGCGGCAATCTCGCGCGGGGCGCGTTCCAGCCAGTCCATGACGGTCTGCCGGTTGCCGGCGGAGACCGGGCACAGGATCCGTTCGCGCGCCAGCGACGCCCGCGCGATCTGCGCCAGGCAGCCGGCAACGTCGAAGCTTTCCTGCCCGCTCGGCCGCAGGAAGTTTTCATGCGTCACCACCATCAGCCGGCGCGCGGCGATCGTCACCGCGAGCGCGTCCTGAAACTTCAGGAAGGCCGGGTTGTGCAGCACCACGATATCGGCGCTCACATGGGCGGGGTCGCGCACCATGTCGAGGCCCAGCCTGTCCAGGGCCGTATCGATGACCGGCGCATTGGGGCCGTCCGGGAACATGCGCGAGGTGATCGCATGAACCCTCGGCCGGGCAATGCGCGAAATCACCGCCAGTTCGCCGGCCACCGCCGAAGAGGTGCCCCCGGGAAAGCGGGGCTCGATCAACAGCGCCACATCCGGGCGCGGGTGCGGGTGTGGGCGCGCGTGCGGGCGCGCGTGCGGGCGCGCAGCAACGGCGCCGCTTTCGGGCGTCCCGCCCAAGGGGCGCCTAGTAGCTGCCTGCCGCGCCGGCAACCGGCGGGCCGAACCGCGGGGCCGGGTTGACCGACAGGCACTTGATCAGGCCGTTGTTGATCCCCTTCAGGTAGTTGCGCAACTCGACCGCAAGGGGATCGTCCCCGTCCATGATCTCGGGGTGGGCGTAAAGGTAGTTCCACAGCCCACCGCAATCCTGGGCCGTGATAAGGCGATCGATTTCGCGCAGCTGCCTGACGGAATACCCCGCCTGGCCGCTGTTTGCGCTTCCTGCCAGGATGGCCGCCGTAAGTATTGCCATCAGCCTTGGACTGGGCATGATCCTTCCCTCTTTCATCGCGGGCCCGGAACCGGCCGGCCCCGCGTCGCCCCCTCGCGTCGCCCCCGCCGTGCCATCGTGCCACCGCGCCGCTGCACCCGAAAACCAATACTGCCAAGCACCGGCAAGTTCAAGGACGCTGCGCGCCGTCATGGCGGCGGACCGCCCGCGGCCGGGGCGCGCGCTGCCGGGGCGCGCGGGCGTGCGGCTATTTCGAACGCACCACGTCGCCGCGGCGCAAACGCTGGATCAGGCGGTTGCGCAGCGCCTGAAGCTCGGAGGCGCGCCCGCC
>JALSRF010000261.1 GCA_026984895.1 Paracoccaceae bacterium | reverse complement strand
CCCTGTCGATGGCGGCTGGTTGCTGGACCGTCTGGGCGGCCGATTCCAGCTGCTGCTGATCGGTGCCGACGGGCCGGAAGCCCTGAGCGAAGCCGGGGTCGATGTCGAGGTGCTGCGCCTGGATCCCGCAAAACGCCCCGAATTAGTGTCTCGTTATCTTGGAGAACGGCGCGCGGCCGTTTACCTGCTGCGCCCCGATCAGCACGTCGCGGCCCGCTGGCCGGACCATGATGAAGACGCCCTGCGCGCCGCCCTGCGCCGGGCCATCGGCAAGGCATGAGGAGCAAGTCATGAGCAAGCTCAAGACCAGAGCGAACATCGACGATGCCGATGCGTTCTACGCGCGGCTGATGGCCGCCCACGAGGGTCTGGACAAGGCGCGAAGCGATGCGCTGAATGCCAGGCTGATCCTGGTTCTGGCCAACCATATCGGCGATGCGCGGGTGCTTGAACAGGCTCTTGAGGCTGCCATGAAATCCGCCCGCCGCTGAGCGGCAACCCGAAAGGAAGGAAAAGATGAAAGTCGAACGAATCCACCACGTCGCCTACCGCTGCAAGGATGCCAGGGAGACCGTCGAATGGTATGGCAGGATGCTGAACATGGATTTCATCCTGGCGATTGCCGAGGATCGTGTGCCCTCGACCCATGAGCCGGACCCCTACATGCACATCTTTCTGGATGCCGGAAACGGCAATGTTCTGGCGTTTTTCGAACTGCCGACCAAGCCGGAAATGGGGCGCGACCCGAACACCCCGGTCTGGGTGCAGCATATCGCTTTCAAGGTGAAGGATCGGGACGAACTGATTGCCTTCAAGGAGCATCTGGAAAAGAACGGGGTCGAGGTTCTGGGCGTGACCGATCACTCGATCTTCCATTCGATCTATTTCTTCGACCCGAACGGGCACCGGATCGAACTGGCCTGCCCGGACCCGGAAGAAGAGGCCATGCTGGAAAAGCTTGACGCAGTGAAATGGGAGATGCTGGAAGAATGGTCGCGCACCAAACGCGCACCGAAACATGCGGACTGGATGCACAAGAAGGAATTGTCGAACTGAGCCGCCTGTCGGCGGCACGAAAAGACAATGCGCCGGGCCTCTGCGGCCCGGCGCGCTGCCTCCGGCGGGGATATTTTTGCGAAAAAGAAGGAGGCGCCATTTTCGGGCCGGGGCGTTTGTGCGTTGACCCGGGCGGGCGCGACAGGGGGTTTTCGCCCCTGACGCTGCCCCGCCGCCGTCGACTTTGCCCGTCCGAAACGCCTGGCTGGCTTTGCCCCTTCCTGCCGGCGGGCGGGCAGACCCGGCAGGTGCCTTTCAGGTCATACCTCGAACACCAGAGGGCGCACCTGCTGGAACAGGCCGGTTCCCTTCAGGCTGTCGCGCACCGGTTCCGGCACCGCGTCATCAACGTAAAGCAGCGCGATGGCATCGCCGCTTTCCTGCGTGCGCCCCAGCGTGAAGTTGGCGATGTTCACGCCGCCTTCGCCCAGGATGCGCCCCAGCGTGCCGATGATCCCCGGCACGTCCTTGTTGGTGGTATAGAGCATGTGTTCGCCCACCTCGGCGTCGATGTTGATGCCCTTGATCTGGATGAAGCGTGGCTTGCCGTCGGAAAACACCGTGCCGGCGATGGAGCGTTCGCGTTCTGCAGTGACCGCGGTCAGCTTGATATAGGCGTCGAATGCGCCGGACTTGTCCTGCCTGGTGGTGGAGACCTGAACTCCGCGTTCCCTGGCCATCACCGGCGCCGAGACCATGTTCACATCCGGGTTGGTCGCCTTCATGATCCCGGCAACCGCCGCCGCGCTGAGCGCTTCGGTATTCATCTCGCCCACGGCGCCGTCATACAGGATGTTGATCGCCTTGATCGGCTCATCCGTCAGCTGCCCGACAAAGGCCCCGAGGTGCCCGGCGAGCTTCAGCCACGGCCCCATCACCTTGGCCTCTTCCGCCGTGACAGAGGGCATGTTCAGCGCGTTGGACACGGCTCCGGTCAGCAGGTAATCCGACATCTGCTCGGCCACCTGCACCGCGACGTTTTCCTGCGCTTCGCGGGTCGAGGCGCCCAGATGCGGTGTCACCACCACGTTGGGCAGGCCGAACAGCGGGCTGTCGGTGGCCGGTTCTTTCGCGAAAACGTCAAAGGCGGCGCCCGCGACCTGGCCCGATTTCAGAGCCTCGGCCAGCGCCTCTTCATCGACCAGGCCGCCGCGCGCGCAGTTGACGATCCGAACCCCCGGCTTGAGCTTCCCAATCGCCTCGGCCGACAGGATATTGCGGGTCTTGTCGGTCAGCGGCACGTGGAAGGTGATGAAATCGGCCTGCGCATACAGATCGTCCAGCTCTACCTTGGTCACGCCCAGCTTGTCGGCGCGCTCTTCGCTCAGGAACGGGTCATAGGCGATGACTTTCATCCGCAGCCCCAGCGCGCGCTCGGCCACGATAGACCCGATATTGCCTGCGCCGATGATCCCCAGCGTCTTGCCGGTGACCTCGACCCCCATGAAACGCGATTTCTCCCATTTCCCGGCATGGGTCGATTCATTGGCCAACGGAATTTGCCGCGCCACCGCCAGCATCAGCGCAATCGCGTGTTCGGCAGTGGTGATCGAGTTGCCGAAGGGCGTGTTCATCACGATCACCCCCTTTTTCGAAGCAGCCGGAATATCGACATTGTCGACCCCGATCCCGGCGCGCCCGATCACCTTAAGGTTCGGCGCGTTGTTCAGCAGTTTTTCGGTGACCTTGGTGGCCGAGCGGATCGCGAGACCGTCGAACTCGGGGATCGCCTTGAGCAGGGCGGCCTTGTCCTTGCCAAGGTCGGGGGCAAAGGTGACGTCGATGCCGCGGTCGCGAAAGATCTGCACGGCGGTTTCGGAAAGCTTGTCAGAGACGAGAACCTTGGGGGCCATGACGGGCTCCATTCTTTTGAATTTCGGAAAGTCAGATGTTCAGGATTGCGCGGCGAGTTCGGCCTCGAACGCCCAGGCGAGCCAGGGCATCAGCGCCTCCAGATCGGCGGTTTCGACCGTGCCGCCGCACCAGATGCGCAGCCCCGGCGGGGCGTCGCGATAGGCGCCGATGTCATAGGCCACGCCTTCGTTTTCCAGCCGTTTGGCCACGGCCTTGGCAAAGGCGGCACCGTCCCTGATCCGGGTATCGGTGAACTTCAGGCAGACGCTGGTGTTTGAACGCGTGGCCGGGTCTTCTGCCAGGAAATCGATCCAGTCGTTTTCGGTCACAAATGTCTCTAACACGGCGGAATTCGTGTCTGCCCGGGCGATCAAGCCCTTGAGGCCGCCCACAGATTTCGCCCAGTCGAGCGCCTGCAGATAGTCCTCGACCGCCAGCATCGAGGGCGTGTTGATGGTCGCGCCTTCAAAAATGCCCTCGATCAGCTTGCCGCCCTTGGTCAGGCGAAAGATCTTCGGCAGCGGCCAGGGTGGGGTGTAGCTTTCCAGCCGCGCCACGGCGCGCGGCGACAGGATCAGCATGCCATGAGCAGCCTCGCCCCCCAGCACCTTCTGCCAGGAAAAGGTGGTCACATCCAGCTTGTCCCACGGCAGGTCCACCGCAAAGGCCGCACTGGTGGCATCGCAGATGATCAACCCGTCCCGATCCGCCGGTATGGCCGATCCATCCGGCACCCGCACGCCGCTGGTTGTGCCATTCCATGTGAACACCACGTCGCGGTCGAAATCGACCTGAGCGAGGTCCACGATCTGCCCGTAATCCGCCGTGTGCACCCTGGCGTCCAGCTTGAGCTGCTTGACCACATCGGTGACCCAGCCGGCCCCGAAACTTTCCCAGGCCAGCATTTCGACCGGGCGCGCGCCCAGAAGATTCCACAGCGCCATTTCCACGGCGCCGGTGTCCGAGGCGGGCACGATGCCGATCTTGTATTCGGCCGGGATTTCCAGGATTTCCCGCGTGGTTTCAATCGCTTCTTTCAGGCGGGCCTTGCCGATGGCGGCCCGGTGCGACCGGCCAAGCGGCGCGTCGGCCAGCGATTGCAGCGTGAATGTCGGGGGTTTGGCGCAGGGGCCGGATGAAAAACGCGGATTGGCCGGCCGCGTTGCCGGGGTGTTCGTGACCATCGGTGGTATCCTCTCAGATATGCGCCCTTCGTTGGGGAAGGGTGTCCCGCCGCCGCCTCTAAGCCCAGGGCGCGCCTTTCGCAAGTGCAAAAATGTCGCTATAGCGCCGCATGAACCTTAGAAACCCACATTCCCAGCCGGGGCGCCGCCGCAAATGAGCCATGTTGCAACCCTTCTGACAAACCCGAAAAGCCCAGCATTAGACACTGTTCTGGTGGAAAACCTGCGCAGCGCCTGGGGCGGGGGGGCGACCCGCTGGCTGGCGCCGGGCGAGGCGGCGGAATTCGTTCTGCCCGCGCCGCCCGGGAATTTCCGCGCGATCTGGCAAGAGCTTCAGGAACTGGGGGTGGACCTGAATGTCCAGTCCGCCGAGGGGCGGCGCAAGGCGTTGCTGATCGCCGACATGGATTCGACCATGATCCAGCAGGAATGTATCGACGAACTGGCGGACGAGGCCGGCGTCGGCGCGCGCGTGGCCGAGATCACCGCGCGGGCAATGAACGGTGAACTGGATTTCGAGGGCGCGCTGAAAGAGCGGGTCGGCCTGCTGAAAGGGCTTAATTCCGCTGTAATAGACACTGTTTTGAGCAAACGCATCACGCTCATGCCCGGGGCCGGGGCGCTGCTGGCGACGATGAAGGCGCATGGCGCGCATGCGGTTCTGGTATCCGGCGGGTTCACCGTCTTTGCCGGCAGGGTGGCAGCGCAACTGGGATTCGACGAATATCGCGCCAATGTGTTGCTGGTGCAAGACGGCCACCTGACGGGCAAGGTGGCAATGCCGATTCTCGGGCGCGACGCCAAGGTGCGAACCCTGCAGGAAACCACCGCAAGGCTGGGGATCACGCCGGAGCAGGCGGTCGCGGTGGGCGACGGGGCCAACGACCTGGGCATGTTGCAGATGGCCGGGATGGGGGTTGCGCTGCACGCCAAGCCCGCGGTTGCGGCGCAATGCGATCTGCGCATCAACCATGGCGACCTGAGCGCGCTGCTCTACCTGCAGGGCTACCGGCGCGAAGAGTTTGCCGATCAGGCCGGAAAACCCGCGGCCGGCTGAAGCCAACCAGTGTCTATTCCGGCATAATTCTGCTGTCTTACCTGCATCCAGCGCGACACCGCCGGGTGGGTCGCATCCAGCGCGCCCAGGTGAACCAGCAACGCGGTGATCGCCAGATTGGCGGCGCGGGTGGCGCCGTCCTGGATTTTCACGGCGACCCCCAGCTTCTGCTCGGGCAGGATCGCAACGAAGGCGCCTTCCGCCCCGGTCTTGACCGCGACCTTGCCGCCCATGGCGCGCATCAGGTCGGTGCAGGCCCGCCCCTCGCCGGCAACAAGCTCGGGGAAGGTGGTCATGGCCTGCACCAGCCGGGCGGCGGCGCGGCTGCGCAGGGTGCTGTCGCCTTCGCGCGCGGCGGCGAAAAACCCCATGGCGCGGGCCAGACCGTGCACGGTGGTTGCGAAATTCGGCGCCGAGCAGCCGTCGATGCCGAACCCGGGGCTGTCCATGCCGGTCACATCCTCGAAGGCCTCGCGCACCGCGCGCTGAACCGGATGTTCCGGTTCGACATAGTCCGGCCCGCCATTCAGATGTCTGGTCAGGGTCAGAAACCCGCTGTGCTTGCCCGAGCAGTTGTTGTGATAGCGGCAGGGGGTGCCGGCGCGGCGGATCAGCCTGGTCATTTCATCTTCGTCGCGCGGCATCTGCGGGCCGCAGCGCAGGGCGTTGTCATCCAGCCCGAGGCTGTCCAGCCAGCGGCCCACCCGGTCGGTATGCACCGCCGCCGCCTGGTGCGAGGCACAGGCCAGCGCCAGTTGCTCGGTCGTCAGACCGAAGGCATCCGCCGCGCCGCTTTCCACCAGCGGCAGCGCCTGGATCATCTTGCAGGACGAGCGCGGCAGGATGATTTCATCCGGGTTTCCCCAGGCCTGCACGATCTTGCCGGCGGTATCGCACACCACGGCATGGCCGCGGTGGACGCACTCCAGGAAATCGCCGCGCCAGACCTCGGCCATTGCAACGGGTTTTGTCATCGGCGGCCCCATTCCTTTTGCGCGAAAACTTGCCAACGGCCCTTTCAAACCGGGCCGGGAATACGCTAGACTGAAATTATCGAGTTGGAAATGGCGTGCCGAACGGAAAGACCCGGAAAAAACACGGGCCGGACGCCGGATGGTTGAGGCAATGCAGCTGGAGGCTGTGACACATATGAGATCCTTGATTTGGTTGAGCGTGGCGGGGCTGATCCTGGCGGTCATGGCGACGGCGGGCATGGCGCAGGAGCAGTCCGCCAACCGGGTTGCCGCGAATACGGACTGGAGCGTGTTCGTGGAGACCGACCCGACATCGTGCTGGGCGGTCTCCAGCCCGAAGAAAACGGTAAATACCCGCGACGGGCGCGTGGTGTCGGTGCGCCGCGGCGACATCCTGCTGTTCGTGTCCTACATTCCCGGGCAGGGGGCGAAGGGTCAGGTCTCCTTTACCGGCGGCTATCCGTTCGCGCCCGGTTCGCAGGTATCCCTGGCCATCGGCAACCAGACGTTCCAGCTGTTTACCGATGCCGGCACCAATGCCGAAATGGCATGGGCCCCCAGCGAAGCCGACGATGCCCGGATCGTGACCGCGATGAAGCGAGGCTCCGAGGCGGTTCTGACGGCCCGTTCGGCGCGCGGAACCAGGACCGAGGACACGTTTTCCCTGCTGGGGTTCACGGCGGCCGTGGAAGAGGCGGCAAAGCGCTGCCGGAAATGAGGTTCTCTCGTTTCGGGCTTTTGTTCCGGGGGCAGCGGCGGTAAACCCGTCTGGTTTTCCTTTCGGATCGACTCGACATGCATGAAGTCCCGGTAAAACCAGAGGTGGTGCCCCTGCCCCGCGTTCCTGCGGGCGAGGCCCGCAATCTTGTCGGCAAGACGCGCGCACAGCTGCGCGAACTCCTGATCGAGGCCGGAACGCCAGAGCGCCAGGCCGGCATGCGGGTCGGGCAGGTCTGGCAGTGGATCTACCAGAAGGGCGTGCGCGATTTCGCCTTGATGACCAACCTGGCCAAGGACTATCGGGCGATGCTGGCCGAACGGTTTACCATCGAACTGCCCGAGGTGGTGACGCGCCAGGTGTCGCAAGACGGGACGCGCAAGTATCTGATGCGCATAGCCGGCGGGCACGAAGTCGAGACGGTCTATATCCCCGAGCAGGACCGCGGCACGCTGTGCATTTCCTCGCAGGTGGGCTGCACGCTGACCTGTTCGTTCTGCCATACCGGCACGCAGAAACTGGTGCGCAACCTGACGCCGGGCGAGATCGTCGGCCAGATCATGGTGGCGCGTGACGACCTGGGCGAATGGCCGGAACCCGGGCGCGCGCCGAAGAACGAGACCCGACTGTTGTCGAACATCGTGCTGATGGGCATGGGCGAGCCGCTCTACAATTTCGAGGCGGTGCGCGATGCGATGCAGATCGCGATGGACGGCGAAGGCATTTCGCTGTCGCGGCGCCGGATCACGCTTTCGACCTCGGGCGTGGTGCCTAAGATCGCCAGGACCGCCGAGGAAATCGGCTGTCTGCTGGCGGTCTCCTTTCACGCCACCACCGACGCGGTGCGCGACCGCCTGGTGCCGATCAACAGGAAATGGAACATCGAAACCCTGCTGGAGGCGCTGCGCAGCTACCCGAAACTGTCCAATTCCGAGCGCATCACCTTTGAATACGTGATGCTCGACGGGGTGAACGACAGTGACGAGGATGCCCGCCGGCTGGTGCGGCTGATCCAGAGGATCCCGGCAAAGATCAACCTGATTCCGTTCAACGAATGGCCGGGCGCGCCCTATCGCCGGTCGCCGCAGGGACGTATTCGGGCGTTCGCCGACATCATCTACAAGGCAGGCTATGCCTCGCCGATCCGCACCCCGCGCGGCGAGGACATCATGGCCGCCTGCGGGCAATTGAAGTCGGCCACCGAACGCGGGCGCAAGAGCCGCCGCGACATCGCCGGCGAGGCCGGGCTGAGCGGCCGCTGACGGGCTCAGCGCGACGTGCGCCAGGCAAAGGCCGGCCTGTCGGTTCCGTTGCGATTGCGCAGACCGCGCGTGCCCAGGTATCTGGCGAAACAGTCGGACGAAACCCGATAGCTGCGCTTGTGGCGGCGCAGCTCTGCGCTGGAAATATCGTGCAACCAGACCCGGTTCACCAGCGGCGCGCGCGCGCCCGTGCTTCACGTTTCAGGCCCGACCACTGAATGGTGCCCCCGACCGGCCTGCCGGGCCGCCCCGCTGCGCCGCCGGAACGACCGTCGCTTTCCCGTGCCGCGCTGCGCCCTACCGCCCCGGTATGGCCGCGCGCTTTTCTCCGGCGCCTTTCCAGGTGTCGATCGCTTCGACCGCCTCTTGCGCCGTTTCCACGAAGCAGAACAGCTCCAGGTCATCGCGCGAGATCGTGCCGGCCTCGGCCAGCGCCTCGAAGTTGACGATGCGCCGCCAGAACGCTTCGCCAAACAGCAGCACCGGGATCCGCTCCATCCGCCCGGTCTGGATCAGGGTCAGGGTCTCGAACAGTTCGTCCATGGTGCCAAACCCGCCCGGGAAGGCGGCGAGGGCCTTGGCGCGCATCAGGAAATGCATCTTGCGCACCGCGAAATAGTGGAAGTTGAAGCACAGTTCCGGCGTCACGTATTCGTTCGGCGCCTGTTCGTGCGGCAGTACGATGTTCAGCCCGATGGAGACCCCGCCCGCATCCGCGGCGCCGCGGTTTCCTGCCTCCATCACGCCGGGGCCGCCGCCGGTGACGATCACCCCTTCGCGGTGGTTGTTCCTTTTCGAACGCAGCGTCATCAGCCGGGCGAATTCGCGGGCCTCGTCGTAATACCGGGACAGTTCGGCCAGGGTTTCAGTCCGGGCGCTGTCCTTTTTCGAGGGTTCGGGAATGCGCGCGCCGCCGAACAGCACGACGGTCGATTCTATGCCGTATTCCTCCATGAACATCTCGGGCTTGAGAAGTTCGAGCTGCAGCCGCACCGGGCGCAGTTCGTCGCGGCATAGAAATTCCGCATCGTCAAATGCCAGCCGGTAGGACGGCGAACGGGTCTGCGGCGTGTCGGGGATATGCCGGGTCGCCTCGCGGTCCTGACCCGAGCGGCGGAAGGGATGGCTGCGGTTTGTCTGGTTCATCTGGGTTCCTCACGTTGCGCATGATGCGCGAAATATCTATAGCCTGCGCTGAACAAGGGCCCATATGACAATCCGGAGACCGAAATGTCCAATGCGAAACTTGAGGCGGCGATCGAGGCCGCCTGGGAAAGCCGCGATCAGATCACCCCGGCGACTGTTGGCGAGACCCGCGAGGCGATCGAACAGACGCTGAACGCGCTGGACAGCGGCAAGCTGCGCGTGGCCGAGCGTCAGCCCGACGGCGCCTGGCATGTGAACCAGTGGGCGAAAAAGGCGGTTCTGCTGGGGTTTCGCCTGCATGACATGGAAATGCAGACGGGCGGGCCGCAGGGCGGGGGCTGGTGGGACAAGGTGGACAGCAAGTTCAAGGGCTGGGACGAAGGCCGCTGGCAGGCCGCCGGCTTTCGCGCCGTGCCCAACGCGGTGGTGCGCAAATCCGCCTATATCGCGCCGGGCGTGGTGCTGATGCCGTCCTTCGTGAACCTCGGCGCCCATGTGGACGAGGGCACCATGGTCGATACCTGGGCGACGGTGGGCTCCTGCGCGCAGATCGGCAAGAACGTGCATCTGTCGGGCGGCGTCGGCATCGGCGGCGTGCTGGAGCCGATGCAGGCCGGCCCGACGATCATCGAGGACAACTGTTTCATCGGCGCGCGCTCCGAGGTGGTCGAGGGCTGCATCGTGCG
Source organism: Paracoccaceae bacterium (assembly GCA_026984895.1). Taxonomy (GTDB): domain Bacteria; phylum Pseudomonadota; class Alphaproteobacteria; order Rhodobacterales; family Rhodobacteraceae; genus JAJRUE01. The sequence continues at coordinate 2,279 of JALSRF010000261.1, read as the reverse complement.
CGAAGGCTCCGTGCTGGGCATGGGGGTTTTCATCGGCCAGTCCACGAAAATTGTAGATCGCGAAACCGGCGAGGTCATGTATGGCGAGGTGCCTGCCGGTTCGGTGGTGGTCGCGGGTTCCATGCCGTCGAAGAACGGGGTCAGCCTGTATTGCGCCGTGATCGTCAAGAGGGTCGATGCACGGACGCGCGCCAAGACCTCGATCAACGAACTGTTGCGGGACTGATCTGCCGGGCGCGCCAGCCTGATCCTGCCGGGGCGATCCCGCGCGTCGCCGGGTCGAGGAGGCGCTGGATCAGCCGGCGTTGCCGAACCACCGCAGGCGGATCGAATCGTATGTTCCGTTCTCGCGCAGCGTCAGAAGGGCGCGGTTGATGCTTTCGATCAAGGGAGAGCCCGCCGGCAGGGCGATCCCGTAGTTTTCGTGCTTGAATGTCTGCGGCAGCAGCTCGGCCTTGCCGCGGCCGCGGGTTTTCACGTAATAGGCCAGAACCGGCGCATCGAATGCCACCGCGTCCAGTTGCCCGCTTTCGAAGGCGGCGAAAAGGCTGTCCAGGCTGTCGTATTCCTGGTGGGCAATCTCGCGCCCGTTCAGAAACGCGCTTGAGGTCGAACCGCGGGTGGTGCCCACGGCCTTTCCGTCCAGATCGTTCAGCCCGGTTATGTTGGCGCTGATCGCCTGAACGGTAAGTTCGCTGGTTATCCGGGCGACGAAGATCGAGACCAGAAACAGCGACGAGACCACCAGAACGACCGCAAACGCCCGGCCGAGGCGCGTCTGCGGCAGGCGTTCCTCGAAGCCGCCGTTGACCACCAGGTTCAGCGCCCACCAGAATGCCGGAAAGATCGCGCGGCGCGCGGGGTGCGCGAAGTAATCCTGCTTGTGGCGCTCAAGGGCCCACATCAACATCCCCGCCGCGGTCAGCGCCAGCAGGGCGACCCCGATCAGCAGCGCCACGTCCCGGCGCAGGAGAACCTGCCATATCCCGCCCTGCGTCCGTTTTCCCGACGGGATCATGATCTGGATGCCCGAGTCGAAAATCGGTTGCGAAAAGTCCAGCACCTTTTCCCGCTCGGCGGTAATCGAGATATTGGCGATCGCGCCGTCGGCCTGCGCCCGGACGATGGTGTCCAGCATCTCGGGGAAGGACCCGGCCACCTGAAAGTGGACCTTCCGGCCCAGTTCTTCTGCGATCGCCTGCATCAGGTCGATGGAAAACCCGGTCAGATGATCTCCGTTCTGCATCGAAAACGGCTCGCGCTCGACGGTCACGATCTGAAGCGGCACAGCGTTGTCCTGCGCCAGAGCGGCGCCGGGGATCACCGGCAGCAGAAGGACAAGAACCTGGATCGCGCGAAGAATTCTCGACATCATCACCCCCAGTGACGCAATGCGCGCAAGATCGCGATTTTGCCCCATGCTGGCAAGCGGCAAATGCATTCTTCTGGACGCCGGTGCGCCAGCTGTTATTTCGGGGCAACGGTGAAAGGACGGGCGGATGGTCAACAGGCAGGGCGAGGACGCGCGCAAGGGCAAACGGAAAACGCGCCGCCAGCAGGTGCATACGCTTCTGGTGGAGCTTGGCAGAAAGGACGCGGACGGGCTGCCCGAGGGGGCCAGCGGCGCGGCGATGATGGTCTATGCCTCGGGCATCGACGAGGCCGAAGCGGTGCGCGAGACCGTCGCCGTGCTGCGCCAGGCCGGGCTGGCGCCGCTGGAAGTGTCAGGTTATGGCACGCTGGAAGAACGGTTGCGCGACGGCCATGACATCAGCGAGGAAGAGCGCGCGCTGATGGCGCGTGCGCTGCGCGAAAATGCGGTGATCGTTGCCCGGGTGACCCCGTTTTTCGACGAGGACGGCGCATGACGGTCTTTCTTGATCTCGACGGGACGCTGTCGGACCCGCTGCCGGGGGTGGAACGCTGCATTCGCCATGCCCTGGGCCGGCTGGGCGAAGACCCCCCGGCAGGTGATCTGGGCTGGGTCATCGGTCCGCCGCTGATCGAAAGCTTCGCGCGGCTCGGTGTGCGCGACCCGGAGCGCGCGCTGCAGCTCTATCGCGAAGAATACGGCGATGGCGGCCTGTTCGAGAACAGGCTCTACGAGGGGATATCGCAGGCGCTGGAGGCGCTGTGCGCCCGCGGGTATCGCCTGGTTCTGGTGACCGGGAAGGCCCATGTCTTTGCCCGGCGGATCACCGAACATTTCGGCCTGTCTAAATGGCTGGACGATCAGTTCGGCCCCGAACTGGACGGCGCCCGCAATGACAAGGCCGATC
>JALSRF010000260.1 GCA_026984895.1 Paracoccaceae bacterium | reverse complement strand
ATTTCATAGCCGATGGTGCCGGCGTCCTCGGCCAGCGCGTCGATGCCCTGATGCGGGCCAAGGATGTCCAGCGCGCCGGGCGTGTCGTCCAGGTCGGTGATATCGACGGTGATCAGGTCCATCGAGACGCGGCCGACCAGCGGGCAGGGGGTGGCCCCGTGCCACAGCCGGGACGCGTTGGAAAGCGCGCGCGCCAGCCCGTCGGCGTAACCGGCGGCCACGGTGGCCAGACGCGTGGGGCGCCGGGCGCTCCAGCTGTTGGCATAGCCGACGGTTTCGCCCACAGACAGCTCGCGGGTCTGGATGACCGGCAGCGACAGCCGCACCACCGGGCGGGCCTCGGCAAAGGGCGCGCCGCCGTAAAGGCCGATGCCCGGGCGCACCAGGTCGAAGTGATAGGCCGGCCCCAGCAGGATGCCGCCGGTCGCCGCGAGCGAGCGTTCCACATCAAGGCCGTCGGTCAACCTTTTGAAAAGGCGCAGTTGTCTTGCGTTCATCGGGTGGTCCGGTTCGTCCGCGCAGGCAAGGTGCGAGACGATCAGCCCCGCCCCCCCCGCGCCAAGGACCTCGGCCTTCACCGCCTCCCAGTCCGCGGGCTCCAGTCCGAGCCGGTTCATCCCGGTGTCGATCTGGACGGCGAAACCGTGGCCGGGCAGTTCCTTCAGGTGGCGCGCGATCTGTTCGCGCGCGTTCAGAACCGGGCTCAGGGCATGGCTGCGGATCAGATCGGTGTCGCCCGCCATGTGGCCGGAAAAGACGTGGATTTCGGGGCCGTTTCCGAGCGCCCTGCGCAGTTCGGCGCCCTCTTCGGCGAGGGCCACGAAAAAGTGGCGGACCCCCTCGTCGGCCAGCCGGCGCGCAACCGGGGCGGCGCCCAGGCCGTAGGCATCCGCCTTGACCACGGCGCCGGTCCGTGCCGCGGCGCCGCTTCTTGCGTCAAGGGCCCGCCAGTTGGCGGCGATGGCCTCAAGGTCGATGGTCAGGGTTGCGCTGCTCATGGCCGTTGTTCTGGCCTGCCGGGCGCGGCGTGGCAAGGCGAAATGGCGCCCTGCGCGTTGCCGCGTGCCGGCTGGCGCGCTGTCGGCCGCCGGCGCATCAGAACCCGGCGCCGTCCTCGCCGCCCTTGTCGCCCGGTTGCTGCCAGGGTTTGACCAGGTTGCCGAAGCGGGTGAACCGGCTTTCGAAGGACAGTTCGACATGGCCGATCGGGCCGTGGCGCGCCTTGCCGATGATCACTTCGGCCTTGCCGTGGAGCGCGGTCATTTCCTCTTGCCAGGCCGCCATCTTTTCCAGTTCGTGATCGCCCGGTTTTTCGCGTTCCTTGTAGTATTCCTCGCGAAACACGAACATCACCACGTCGGCGTCCTGTTCGATCGACCCCGATTCGCGCAGGTCCGAAAGCTGCGGACGCTTGTCGTCGCGCTGTTCCACCTGGCGCGACAGCTGCGACAGCGCCACAACCGGGATGTCCAGTTCCTTGGCGATGGCCTTCAGCCCCTGGGTGATCTCGGAGACCTCGTTCACCCGGCTGTCCTTGGCGCTGGCCGGGCGCACCAGTTGCAGGTAGTCGACGAACAGCGCGTCAAGCCCGTGGGTGCGTTTCAGCCGGCGGGCGCGCGCGGCCAGCTGGCTGATCGGCAGCGCGGCGGTATCGTCGATGTAAAGCGGGCAGCTTTCCAGCTGTTTCGCGGCGTCGATGAAACGCCGGAATTCGGATTCGTTCAGGTCGCCGCGCCGGATCTGTTCCGAGGGCACCTCGGAGGCTTCCGAAAGGATCCGCGAGGCAAGCTGCTCGGCGCTCATCTCCAGCGAGAAAAAGCCCACAACGCCGCCTTCCACGGCGCCCTCGCTGCCGTCGGGCAGCGTGCCGCGCCGGTAGGCACGGGCGATGTTGAAGGCGATGTTGGTCGCCAGCGAGGTCTTGCCCATCGACGGACGGCCGGCGAGGATCAGCAGGTCGGATTTGTAGAGCCCGCCGAGCTTGCGGTCCAGGTCGGCCAGGCCCGTGGAGAGCCCGGCAAGGCCGCCGTCGCGCTTGTAGGCGGCATTGGCGACATTCACCGCGTCGGTCGCCGCCCGCAGAAACGACTGGAAGCCGCTGTCGGCCTGTCCCCGTTCGCCCAGCTGGTAGAGTGCCTGTTCGGCTTCGACGATCTGTTCGCTCGGCTCGCTGCTGACATCGACTCGCGCGGCCTTGTCCGCGATCTCGCCGCCAAGCGCGATCAGTTCGCGCCGGATCGCCAGGTCGTGGATCATCTGGGCATAGTCGCGCGCGGCAAAGGAGGAGATCGCGGCGCCCGCCAGCCGGGCCAGATATGCGGTTCCGCCAAGCGCCTTCAGCCCCTCGTCGTCTTCCAGAAAGGCCTTGAGCGTGACCGGCGAGGCCAGCGAATTCCGGGTGATGCGCGTCTGCGCGACCTCGAATATGCGCGCATGCACCGGATCGTAGAAATGGGCCGGCTGGACGATCGAGGCGATCCGGTCATACACGTCGTTGTTGGTCAGCAGAGCCCCCAGCAACTGCTGTTCGGCTTCGATGTTGTGGGGGGCGGCGCCGGCCCCGTGTTCTGCCGGCGGCGCGTCGGACGGGGTGTCGGGCGGCGTGCCTGTCGGAATGGCCCGGACTCTGGTCATGTCGGATTCTGTCCCTGTTTTTCGCCTGTCTAATACATGGGCTGCGCGGGCGTCAAAATGTATGTTTCTGTGGATAAATCTCGTTTCGCCGCGGATGCGCCTGGGCGCAGATATGGCGCGCATATCTTGGGGCAGCGGCGTTCGGCCGGCCGGTATCTTGTGGTTCCCCGGTCAACAGGCGCCGGTTTTCGGGGCGGTTTTCGTGCTGGATTCCGGGGCGGATTCCGGGGCGGGGCCGTGGGCGGGGGCCGTGCCGGGAGGCGGGCCGCTTTCGGGCCGCGCGCGGGGCCGGTTCGGGCGGGGCAGCGGGCCCTTGCGCCCCGCGTTCGGCCGCGCGTTCGGCCCCGTGTTCGGCCCAGCGTTCGGCCGCGCGTTCAGCCCCGCGCCTGCTGCCATTTTCGCGGCTCTTTCAGGAAACGTTCAACGTCGTCAAGCGTTTCCGGCGCGAAGCTTTCTTGCGCCCGGGCCTCGGCGAGAACGTCGCTCCAGGTGCACAGCCAGTGCAGTGTCAGGCCGCAGCTGGCCAGGGTTTCGCGGGTTTCGGGAAAGATGTCGTAAAAGAAGATCACGGCGGCATGCGCGCACTGGGCGCCGGTTTCGCGAATCGCCTCGACGAAGGAGATCTTCGAGCCGCCGTCGGTGGTAAGGTCTTCTACCAGCAGCACGCGCTGCGACGGGGCGATGCGGCCTTCGATGCGGGCATTGCGCCCGTAGCCCTTGGGTTTCTTTCTCACATAGCTCATCGGCAGGGCCATGCGTTCGGCGACGAGCGCGGCAAAGGGGATGCCGGCGGTTTCGCCGCCGGCGACGTTGTCGAAGGCTTCGAGGCCGGCTTCGCGCATCACCGTGAGGGTCAGGAAATCCATCAGCGTTGCCCGGATGCGCGGGAACGAGATCAGGCGCCGGCAATCGACATATGTGGGCGAGGGCAGGCCCGAGGCGAGGGTGAAGGGATCCTCGGGGCGGAAATCCACGGCGCCGGTTTCAAGCAGCATGCGTGCGCTGAGGCGGGCGATCTCGGTGGCGGGGGGGTAGGCTGTGGGGATCATGGGCGCTCCTTGTGGTTGGCGCCGGATGCCTCCGGCGGGGATATTTGCCGCGAAAAAGAAGCAGCGGGTCAGTTGCTCACGCTCCAGTTCAGCGCGAAGCCCGGGTCGAAGACGGTGAGCGGGCCGTCGCCGGTTTCGATGCGGCGCGGCCAGGCGGGCTGGCGGCGGGTCAGGGTGACGGTTTGTGCGTTCGCCTCCAGGCCGTAGAAAGCCGCGCCGTTGAGCGACGCGAAGGCCTCGAGGGATTGCAGGGCGTTTTCGCGTTCGAACACGTCGGCGAGGATCGAAAGGGCGTTGGTGGCGGTGAAGCATCCGGCGCAGCCGCAGGGGTTCAGCTTGGCCTGGTCGGGGTGGGGGGCGCTGTCGGTGCCCAGGAAGAAGCGCGCCGCGCCCGAGGTGGCGGCGGCGACCAGGGCGCGGCGGTGTTCTTCGCGTTTGGCCACCGGCAGGCAGTAGTAGTGCGGGTGGAGCCCGCCGGCCAGGATATGGTTGCGGTTGATGACCAGGTGATGGGCGGTGATGGTGGCGGCGAGCGACGGCCCGCCGCCTTTCGCATAGGCCACGCCCTCGGCGGTGGTGACATGTTCCATGACCACGCGCAGGCCCGGCGTGGCGCGTCTCATCGGTTCGAGGATGCGTTCGATGAAGACGGCCTCGCGGTCGAAGATGTCCACGTCGGGGTCGGTTACCTCGCCATGCACGCAAAGCGGCAGGCCGATTTCGGCCATGCGGTCGAGCACCGGGCGAATCCGGTCGAAATCGGTGACGCCGGAGGCCGAGTTGGTGGTGGCCCCGGCGGGGTAGAGCTTGAGCGCATGGATCAGCCCCTGTTCGGCGCCGCGCGCGACATCCGCCGGGTCGGTGTCTTCGGTGAGGTAGAGCGTCATCAGCGGGCGAAAGGCGCTGCCCGCGGGCAGGGCGGCGAGGATGCGGGTGCGGTAGGCGCGGGCCTGCGCCGTTGTCACCACCGGGGGCACCAGGTTGGGCATGACGAGCGCGCGCGCGAAGTGGCGTGCGGTTTCGGGAAGCACGGCGGCCAGCATTGCGCCGTCGCGCAGGTGCAGGTGCCAGTCGTCGGGGCGGCGGATGGTGAGGCTCTGGGTCATCGCTGGCAGCGCTTACACAAAAGCCGGCGCAATGGCCATAGGCGGGCGCCTCCGGCGGGCGTGTTTTCCTGCTCAGGCGGCCCGTGCCTGTCCCCGTGCCTGTCCCCGTGCCTGTCCCCGTGCCTGTCCCCGTGCCCGGCCCCGTGCCCGGCGGTCCGGCAGGGGGGCGCGCGCCCGGGGTGCGGCGGGCAGTCAGGCTTGCTGGGGGTGTGCGGCCCGTTCGCGCGGTGGTGGCAGGGGGCGCGTGCCGAGCGCCTCGATGGCGCGGGCATACTGGTGGCGGAAGCGCGGCACCCTGATCCGGCGCAGCAGCGAGCGGCACATCACCGCGCTCAGCCAGGGGCGCTGCCGGCCCTCGACCTCGTTCAGGAAGTTGCGCAGGTAGGGCAGGTAGTCGCGCCGGGCGCGCAGGGCGCGGAAGATTTCCAGCTCGTTCAGCGTGCCGGCCATGGCCGAGCGGATCAGGGGCGGCAACAGGCCGAGGCGCAACAGGAAATGTTCGATCTGCCCGTCCATGTTGGCACAGCGGATGCGGCTGACATTGGCGCTGTTGAACAGGGCGGCATGCATGGCCTCTTCCATGCCGGTCGGATCGTACAGGACATAGGCGCGCCGCGCGGCCTCGATCATGTCGGGGGCATAGCCGTAGCGGTCGGTAAAGCTGGTGCGGCGCATGTGCACGAAGCGGTCGTCCCATTCCGCGATGCGCGGGTCGAGTGTGGCCTGAGGCGACAGGGCGATGACCGTGGCCCCCGGTGCGGCAACCGAAAAGGCGGCCGCGCCGTAACCGCAGGATTCGGCGCCGTAAAAGACCACCTGATCGAAAGCGTCGAACACCGCGTCGTCGATCATCCGGTCGAAATGGCCATAGAGCGCGCGGTGTCGAAACCAGGTTTCGCCATGGGACAGCACGCAAAGCTGGGACCAGTCCTGGCTGCCCAGGAGCGCCCAGCCCAGCGGCACGTCCATGTTATTGCGCGCGCGAATGCTGTCGATGGTTTCGAAGGTGACCAGAAGCCGCGGCCCGCGCTCGATGAAGGCGATGGAGTGGTCAGGGCCCAGCGGCTCGAAATAGCCGTGGTCCTCGGCGATATCCTCGATCGTGTCGATCCATGCCCGGTCGGACAGCCTGCTGCCAGGGCTGACGGCCTTTCCCAGATCGCTGTGCTTCATGCTTCCCCCCGATGGCGCAGGACGGGCCGCGGGCCGCTGGTGCGTTGCCGCGGGCGCTGCGCCCGGGCAGCATAGCGTTGGCGCGCCGGAGGGTGCAATGGCGGGGCGCGGCGGCGGTTGGCGGCTGCGCTTACTGTTTCGGAAACAGAAATAATGGCCGGACCCGGAGCGGGTTGTCCCGGCCGGTTGCGCCGAGGCCCCGGCGCGTCGGCCCGGGCCGGGGGCGGCAGGCAAGCTGGGCGCGCATCCGGCGCGCATCCGGCGAATCAGGCGCGGGCGCATTGCCGGGCCGGCTCAGTCCTTGCGGAACAGGGCCAGCCGGTTGTTGGCGGGCATGGAGATGACATCCGCCGCCGCCAGGCCGCGCCGGGCGCACCAGGCGGTCACATCGGCCAGGTCGCGCAGGCCCCAGGCCGGGTTGCGCGCCCTGAGCTGGCGGTCGAATTGCGCGTTCCCGGCGCCGGTGTGTTCACCGTTTTCCATGAACGGCCCGTAGAAGATCAGCAATCCGCCGGTGCGCAGCGCCTCGGCGGCCCCGGCCACAATGCCGTGCGCGACATCGACGGGCGAGATGTGAATCACGTTCATCGAGACCACCGCGCACAGCGGGCCGAGGGCGCGAACTTCGCGGTTTTCGGACCAGGCGCTGGCGGCGTCGATGTTCAGGGGCGCGCGCGCGGGGGCGCGCAGGTGGCGCTGCCAGGCGACGATCGAGGCGCGTTGCAGGGCGTCGGGTTCGGAGGGCCACCACTGAAGGCGGGGGAAGGCCAGGGCCATGGCCGCCGCATGCTGCCCGGTGCCGGCGCCGATTTCCAGAACCGGCCCCGAAAGCGGATCGAGCCAGGGCGTCAGACGGGCGATGATCGGCGGGCTGTTGCGTTCGAAGGTCGGGGCGAGGATGCGCGCATCGCCCGCGCCCGCGCCTGGGCCCGTGCCGGGGGAGGATCGGTAAACCGGATCGGGCGGGCTGGAGGGTCGATCGCGCACCGCGTTTGCGCTTATTTCTGCGGCGAGATCATCATGACCATCTGCCGGCCTTCCATCTTGGGCATGTTGTCGATCTTGCCGATCTCTTCGATATCGCTGGCGACGCGCTCCAGCAGGGCCCGTCCCAGCTCCAGATGCGCCATCTCCCGGCCGCGAAAGCGCAGCGTCACCTTGACCTTGTCGCCATTGTTCAGGAATTTCACCACGTTGCGCATCTTCACGTCATAGTCATGCGTGTCGGTATTGGGGCGAAACTTGACCTCCTTGATGTCGATGGTCTTCTGTTTCTTGCGCGCTTCGCTCTCGCGTTTCTGGGTTTCGTACTTGAATTTTCCGAAATCCATGATCTTGCACACGGGCGGCGAGGCATTGGGCGAAATCTCGACAAGGTCAAGCCCCGCATCCATGGCCAGTTCAAGTCCGCGTTCCGGGCTGACGACGCCGATGTTTTCACCTTCGGCACCGATAAGCCGGATTTCCCGTGCCCGGATGCGATCGTTCACTCTCGGGCCTGTGTCACGCACCGGCGGGGCGTTGTGTGGTCTGCGGGCTATGGCGATGGTCCTTTTTCTGTTGCGACGGGTTTCAGCGCGGGAAGATAGGCAGCATTGGCCAGTCTTTCAACCGCTTAGTTCACGGGCGGCCACTTTGGGCGGGCTGCGTCGTCGTGGCGCTTCACATCGGGCAGGCTATCTGCCATAGCGCGACCGGCAGCAACCTGCTGCCCAGGTGAAAGAGGACGAGTCCATGAACAAGACCCTTGTGTCGGCCATTGTGATCGCCGCCCTTGCGGGGGGCGGATACTCCTACTACGACGCGCAGCAAAAGGCTGCCGCCGCGAAGGCTGCCGAGGAAGCAGCAGCAAAGAAGGCCGCCGAAGAGGCTGCCGCCGCCACGAAGGCCGCCGAAGAGGCTGCCGCCGCCACGAAGGCCGCCGAGGAAGCGGCGGCGAAAAAGGCCGCCGAAGAGGCTGCCGCCGCCGCGAAGGCTGCCGAGGAAGCAGCGGCGAAGAAGGCCGGCGAAGAGGCCGCCGCCATGGCCGGAAAACTGGCTGCATTTACCCCGGAAGGGTTTGATTTCCTGAAGGTTTCTCAGGCGATTGATGCCTCGGACCTTGCCGACGAGGTAAAGACCGGGCTGAAGATCGCGCTGGACAAGGCGCGCGCGGACCCGGCCGCTCTGGCGGCGGCCCTTGGCAAGGTCAGGGCCGCGCTGGGCATGTAGCCCGCGGGCCGGTTTCCCGCCGGCTTGCGCAGGCGCGGCTGAGCGCCCCGAAGCGAAAGGCCGGCGGCGCCTTCACGCCGCGCGCCGGCCCGCCCCGCGTTGGCCTTCGCGCGCGCGGCGGCCTGCCGATACCGGCGGTCAGTCGAGGAAGGCCTTTTCCACGACATAGGTTCCGGGATCGGAATTCGCGCCCTCCTGCAGGCCGTATTCTTCAAGCATCTCCTTCAGTTCCAGGTTGAAGGCCAGGTTCCCGCAGACCATCGCCCGGTCGTTTTCCGGGGACAGCGCCGGCACGCCCAGGTCGGAAAATACCTTGCCCGAGCGCATCAGGTCGGTGATCCGGCCCATTGTCGGGCTGTCTTCGCGGGTGGTGGTGGGATAGTAGCGCAGCTTTTCGTGAAACCCCTTGCCGATCAGCTCTTCCAGCAGGTCGTCAGTGCGGATCTTCTCGATCAGGCGGCGCCCGTATTCCAGTTCGCCCACCTCGCGGCAGGTATGCGTCAGGACGACTTCCTGGTAGTCCTCGTAGGTCTGCGGGTCGCGCAGGAGCGAGGCAAAGGGCGCTATCCCGGTGCCCGTGGCAAGGAACCAGATGCGCCGGCCCGGCAGCAGCGCGTCATGCACCAGCGTGCCCACCGGTTTCGGGCGCAGGATGATCTGGTCGCCCGCCCGGATGTGCTGGAGCCGGCTGGTCAGCGGCCCGTCCGGCACCTTGATCGAGTAGAACTCCAGTTCGTCGTCCCAGGCCGGCGAGGCGATGGAATAGGCGCGCAGGAGCGGCTTGCCATTGTCGCCCATCAGCCCGATCATCACGAATTCGCCCGAGCGAAAGCGCAAGGAACGCGGGCGCGTCACGCGGAACGAAAACAGCCGGTCGGTCCAGTGCGTGACGGCGGTCACGGTCTGGGCATCGGGCAGGGCCGGGCCGTTGGCAGGAGGGGTCTCGGGCACGGGGCTTGGGTCATTCATGGCAAAACCGTCTGTTGAAGCGCGCGCATGGGACCTGTTTAGGCCGGGCCGATGCCCTTTTGAAGCCCAAACATCCCGCCACGGGCGCGACCGATCGTCGTTTCGCGAAAACGTTTCGCAAAAACCCCGAGGCGCGGCTTTGAGGGCGGGGGCGCGGCTTTCGGGCGGGCGCGCCGTCGCGCCGGGCGTCTTGCCCGGGCGGCGTGGGTCTGGCCGTGGTGCCGGCGGCCCGCGGGCCTGACGGCGCCGCGCTTGGGGCGGTGCTTCGGGCGGTGCTTCGGGTGCTGTGCGGGCGGTGCTTTTTGTGATGCTTCGTGCGATGCAACCGGCGGCGCAGGTGTTGTTGCCTCTGAAACGGCGTCTTGCAAATTCGGGCCAATTCGGGAAGGGTGTTCCTGTAACTGGCGATAATCGGCTGACGGAAAGAACGAATGTTCCAGGGAAGAGAGATTTTTCGCGCCTGGTTGCGATGCGCACCGGACCGGCGGCGGTGAGCGGGAAGGCGGGCAGGTGAGCGCAACGATCGACAGGCTGGACCGGAAAATCCTTGGCGAGCTTCAGCGCGACGCCAGCCAGTCGCTGGACGAGATCGCGCGCAAGGTGGGCTCGTCGAAAACGCCGGTGTGGAACCGGATTCGCAAGCTGCGCGCGGCCGGGGTGATCGGGCGCACGACCGTGCTGCTGGATGCCGCCGCGCTGGGGCTGGAGGCGTGTTTCTTCGTGCTGATCCGCACCAGCGAACACGAAGCCCGATGGCAGGCGCGGTTCCTGAAGGCGCTTCAGGCGCGCCCCGAGGTGCTGGAGGCGCACCGGCTGGCCGGCGATATCGACTATGTCCTGAAGGTGCGCGTGGCCAACGCGCGCGCCTATGATGCCTTCTACCAGGCCCTGATTTCGGATGTGCGCATCCACAACGTGACCGCTTTGCTGTCCATGGAAGAGATCAAGTCCACGACCATGCTGCCGCTGTGAGGCGCGGTTTTGCGCGCAGGATCGCGGCTACCGGCGGACCGGCAGGCTCTTCAGCCCGTGGAAATGATAATTTGGCGCGTAGCGCGGTTCGCGGGCAAGGCGCAGCCCGGGAAAACGCTTGAAAAGCACCGGCAGCGCGGTGCGCAGTTCAAGCCGGGCCAGCGGCGCGCCGATGCAGAAATGCACGCCGGCCCCAAAGGCGACATTGGTGGCGACGGCGCGCCCGGGGTCGAACCGGTCGGCCATGTCCCAGCGTTGCGGGTCCCGATTGGCCGCCGCCAGCAGGCAGGCGATCTTGTGCCCCCTGGCGATGACGTGGCCGCCGATCTCGACATCCTCGTAGGCCCAGCGCTGGAACATGTGAAGCGGCGGATCGAAGCGCAGGATTTCCTCGACCAGCGCGTCGATGCGCCCGGGGGCCAGCGCGTCCCGTGCGGCGTCATGTTTCAGCAGCGCGCATGCTCCGTTGGCCAGCGTGTGCACGGTTGCCTCGTGGCCGGCATTGAGCAGCAGGATGCAGGTGGAGATCAGCTCGTCGCCCGACAGCCGTTCGCCGTCCTGTTCGGCAGCGATCAGGTGGCTGATCAGGTCGTCGGCGGGCCGCGTTCTCCGGTAGGTCACATAGTCCAGCATGAAGGCACGAAACTGGCTGGCGGCCCGCGCGGCTGCGCATTCCATCGCGTGGTCGCGTCCGGCCTGATACATGCCGACCATGGCGTGCGACCAGGCCAGAAGATCGTCGGCGCGTTCCTCCGGCACGCCCAGCAGGCGCGCGATCACGATCACCGGCAGGCGCTGGGCGAAGACCGGCAGCAGATCGAATTCGTCTGCGCCGATGTCCTCCAGAAGCGCCTGTGCCAGGGCTTCGATTTCCGGGCCCAGAGAGGCAATGCGCCGCGAGGTGAAGGCACGCAGCACAAGGCCGCGCAGCCGGGTATGGCGCGGCGGCTCCATTTCCAGCAGCGAGTGGTCCTCGACCGCCCAGAATCCGGCCTGGTGCGGCGGTTTTTCTGGCGCCTTTCCCGGCGGCGCCTCGCGCCCGAAACGACGGTCGCGCAGGAGTGCCCAGTTGGCGGCAAAGGACAGGGCGCAGGGCAGGTCGTATTCTTTCCAGAAGAACAGCCCGCCCGCCTTCGCGCGGGCGCGTTCGTAAAAGGCATAGGGGTTCTGGACGAAGGCGTCCTCGGTCGGGGATTGAGATAGGATTTCCACGTTTCGGCCTTGCTCCGTTCGCGGGGGCAGGGTCTCAATTCCCGCCGGGCAATACAAGGGGCGAAGTTGCCGGCGGGTGCAGGTGCCGGCTGCGCCATGGCGTGGCGGCTGCCGGCGGGGCGACGGGGCGCGGCAAACGGGCCCGGCCGATCACCGGCCGGGCCTTTCGCTGTCGTGGTGATGGCTGTTGATTCAGTTTTTCTTCATCGGGCAGGTTCTGAACCCGAATACCGAATAGAGCGGGCACCAGCCGATCAGGCCGGTGGCGAGCGGGATGATTCCGATCAGCAGCCAGGGCCGGTATCCTGCATCCGCGGGCGCCATGAAATACCAGCCCAGAAGGGCAATGCCGAGCACCACCCGCAAAATCCGGTCCAGGGACCCTTCGTTCTTGCCAAACATGACTTCTCTCCGATTCTTCCTGATCTGACGCCTGGCAGTCTAGCCCAACGGCCCATCGGCGCGTGTGACGGTGTCACACAGCCGCCAGGACCGCAAAAACCGCGGTGCCCAGGGGGCTTTCCGCCCCCTCCGGGCCGGCGGCCCGTTCACCCCCGAGGATATTTCGGGACAGAAGAATGCATGGGGCAACATGCCGGTGGCCGGTGACGGTTGCCGGCCGGTTGGGTGGGGTTCACAGCGCGATGTCCTCGGCCAGGGCGCGCAGCAGGTCGCGATTGGCGATTTGCACCGTGGCGCGGCTTCGTCGGATCGCGCCGCGCCGTTCCAGCGCGTCGAGCCGGCGCGAGATCACCTCGCGCGCGGTGCCGATGGCGGTGGCGATTTCGGCCTGGGTGGCGGCAAGCGTGCCGCTCTTGTCGGCGCGTTCCAGCAGGAAGGCGGCAAGGCGCGATTCGACCTTCTGGAAGGCGATGCGTTCGAGCACATGCATCATC
>JALSRF010000259.1 GCA_026984895.1 Paracoccaceae bacterium | reverse complement strand
CATCACCTCGTCGGCGGCGTCCGAAAACACCTGGCCATAGCGGCTTTCGTTCATGTGGCCGTTGTAGTCGGTCCAGTCGATGGGGACCACGCGGCGCACGGTGATCAGCGGCGCGGGCGTGGCGGTGCGCGCGGGCCGGAGCCTGGCCTCATGCGTCTTGATCAGCGCCCCGGCGGCGGCATCGCGGGTCTTGAGCGCGCGCAGGATCGCCACCAGGTTGTCGTCGCGTTTGCGTTCCAGATCGCGAATGCTCAGCGCGCCGGACTGGGCGTCGGACTGATCGGCAATCTTGTCGATCAGTTCCGGTGTCAGCTCGGGCACGTCCATGAGCCTGGTCCAGGGCCGGCTCAGGCAGGGGCCGAACTGTTCGATGAAATGGCGCATGCCGGCCTCGCCCCCGGCGATGCGGTAGGTCTCGAACAGGCCCATCTGCGCCCAGCGCAGGCCGAAACCGTAACGGATGGCGTTGTCGATTTCTTCGGTGGTTGCGATGTCGTCCTGGATCATCCAGAGCGCCTCTCGCCAGACGGCTTCGAGAAAGCGGTCGGCGATATGGGCGTCGATCTCGGCGCGCACGCGCAACGGGAACATGCCGAGCGCGCTCAGCGTATCGGCGGCCTTGTCCACCAGTTCGGGCGGGTTCTTGTCGGTGGCGACCAGTTCCACCAGCGGCAGCAGGTAGACCGGGTTGAACGGGTGCGCGACGAGGATCTGTTCGGGCCGCGTGGCGCAGCCCTGGATGTCGGACGGCTTGAACCCCGAGGTGGAGGAGGCGATCAGAGCATCCGCGCGGCAATGTTCCTGGATCTTCTGGAAGGTCTTGCGCTTGAGCGCCAGGCGCTCGGGCACGCTTTCCTGGATCCAGTCGGCACCTTCGACGGCCTCGGAAATGGTGGCGCAGCGGGTGAGGCTGCCTTCGGGCGGCAGCGCCGTGTCGTAGAGCATCGGCAGGGCGCGGCGGGCGGCCTCCAGAACGGCGGCGGTCTTGCGTCCGGCCTCGGGGTCGGGGTCGAAAAGGGTGACGTTCCAGCCGTTGAGCAGGAAGCGCGCGGCCCAGCCGGCGCCGATCACGCCGGTGCCGATGATGGCGGCGGTTCGGGTCATGGGATTTGCGCAAGTTTCGGGTCGATGTGCAGCGCGGGGCCGGCTACCGACGGTGAAAAGGGAGGATGATCATGGGAATTCGATTTGTCGGGCTGGCCAGCAAGGACGTGGCCGAGATTCACGCGGGCGGACGGGATGCCTATGGCAATCTGCCCGAACGGTTCATTGTCGACGGGCCGGGGCATCCGTGCCGCCATTGCCTGCGTGACATTGCCGAGGGCGAGGCGGCGCTGGTGCTGGCCTGGCGACCGTTTCGCACGCGCAACCCCTACGCGGAGACCGGGCCGATTTTCCTGTGTGCGGGAAGTTGCGCCGGCGCGGAACCGTCGGCGGACATGCCCGAGATGCTGAGTTCGGCGGGCTATATCCTGCGCGGCTATGACGAGGGTGAGCGGATCATCTACGGAACCGGCGGGGTGGTGGCGCGCGGCGAGATCGTTGCGCGCGCGGGTGAATTGCTGGCCGAGGCGCGGGTGGCGTTCGTGGATATTCGCAGTGCGGCGAACAACTGTTTTCAGTGCCGGGTGCTGCGAAGCGAGTGAGGGGTGGATGGAGGGCAGGGCCCGGCCGCGGGGGGGAGCGAAGCGCCCGCCCGTCGCGCCGAAGGCGCGCCCCCGCCGCGACCGGGCGGTCGGGCGCTGCCCGGCGGTGCCGTCGGGCGATGCCGGGTTATCGGGTGCGGCGGTCTGTCTGCCCGGGCCGACTGCCGGGCCCACAGGGTCGTGCTTGTCCTTGCCCGGACCGCCTGCGGCCCGGGCTGCGCCTGCCTGTCCCCCGGCAGGCGCATTCGCGCCCGCCCAGGCAGGCGCAGCCCTCGGGAAGGCGCTCATCGCGGCGCCCTCTTGGTGAGGCCGAGTCTTTCGCGCACCTCTTCGGGGCCGATCACGCGCGCGCCCATGGCTTCGACGATGGTCACGGCGCGTTCCACCAGTGCCTCGTTGGTCGCCAGTTCGCCCTTGGCGAGCCACAGGTTGTCTTCCAGCCCGACGCGCACGTTGCCACCGGCCAGCACCGCCGCCGCCACATAGGGCATTTCGTTGCGGCCCAGCGAAAAGGCGCTCCAGGTCCAGCCCGTGGGCACGTTGTTGACCATGGCCATGAAGGTATTGAGATCGTCCGGCGCGCCCCAGGGGATGCCCATGCAGAGCTGGACCAGCGCCGGCGCTTTCAGCACCCCGTCCTCTACCAGCTTTTTCGCAAACCACAGATGCCCGGTGTCGAAGGCCTCGATTTCCGGCTTTACCCCCATTTCGGTGATCATCCGGCCCATGGCGTCCAGCATGCCCGGCGTGTTGACCATCAGGTAGTCGGCCTCGGCGAAATTCATCGTGCCGCAATCGAGCGTGCAGATCTCGGGGCGGCAGTCGCGCACGTGTTCCAGCCGCTCGGCAGCACCCGCCATGTCGGTGCCGTCCGCCGGCGGCAGCGGGCGCCCGGCGGGGCCGAGCACGAGGTCGCCGCCCATGCCGGCGGTGAGGTTCAGCACCACGTCCACCTCGCTTTCGCGGATGCGCTCGGTGACTTCGCGGTAAAGCGCCGGGTCGCGCGAGGGCACGCCGGTCTGCGGGTCACGCACG
>JALSRF010000258.1 GCA_026984895.1 Paracoccaceae bacterium | reverse complement strand
AATCCGGCGCCTTGATGTCTTCGAGGTTGATCGCGCCGAAGGTGGGCTCCAGCGCGCAGACGATGTCGGCCAGCCTTTCGGGGTCCTTTTCGTCCAGTTCGATGTCGAAACAGTCGATGTTGGCGAACTTCTTGAACAGAACCGCCTTGCCCTCCATCACCGGTTTTGCCGGCAGGGCGCCGATGTTGCCCAGCCCCAGAACGGCCGAGCCGTTGGTGACCACGCCGACCAGGTTTCCGCGCGTGGTGTAGCGGCGGGCGGCGGCGGCATCGGCCCTGATTTCAAGGCTGGCCTCGGCCACGCCGGGGCTGTAGGCCAGCGAAAGGTCGCGCCCGTTTGCCAGCGGTTTCGTGGCGCGGATTTCCAGCTTTCCCGGACGCGGGGACTCGTGATAGCTCAGCGCGGCCCTGCGCGAGGAGTCTTTTCTTTTCTTTGCCATTGGCGTGCCCCTGCTGAAAATGGTTTAACGCTGAACCATTCACATCTCCTGTCGATGGATCGCCCGCCCCGCCGGCCAGAGTCAAGCCCGACTTGCAATCCGGCGCAAGCCCCGACAGTGTAAATCCCGTGGAAGGCGGCAAGGGAGATAGAGAAATGGGCGATACCGGCACGGTGGCCGAGGTCAGATTGCCGACCCGCGAATTGCGCGAGGACATTGCGTTTTTTACCGGCACACTGAAGATGCGCATGGACATGATCTTTCCCGCCGACAATCCGCGTGTGGCGGTGTTCTCGGGGCACGGGCTGCGCCTGCGCGTCGAACGCGATGCGCCCGAGCCACCGGGCACGATCCGCATCCTGTGCGCCGAGCCGGACGCCTTTGCCGATGGCGCGCGCCTGTTGCAGGCCCCCAACGGCACCCGGGTCGAAATCGTCGAGCGCGACCCGCCGCTGGTGATGCCGCCAACCGAACATGCCTTTGTCGTGCGCCGCCTGCGCGACCGCGCGCCCTGGGTCATCGGACGCGCCGGCATGCATTACCGCGATCTGGTGCCCTCGCGGCTGGGCGGCGCGATGATCGCCAGCCACATCCGCATTCCCGACGGCGGGCCGGTGCCCGACATGGTGCATTTCCACAAGGTCGGGTTTCAGTTGATCTTCTGCTATCGCGGGTGGGTGGACGTCCTGTACGAGGATCAGGGCGATGTGCGCCGCCTCACCGCCGGCGACTGTTTCATCCAGCCCCCCGAGATCCGGCACCGGGTCATGGAGGCATCGGAAGGCATCGAGGTGATCGAGATCGGGGTCCCCGCTGAACATGTCACCGAGATCGACCACGACATGACACTGCCCACCGGGCGCCTGCTGCCCGATCGCGAATGGCAGGGGCAGAAATTCGTGCACAACATTGCCGCCGAAGCCGACTGGGCGCCGTTTCGCATTCCGGGCCTGATTGCGCGCGATACCACCATCAGGGCGAACACCCGCGGCGTTGCCTCGGTGATGGTGGCGCGCCGGGGCGAAGGAGAGATCCCGCGCGTCGTCCACGATGCCGACATCCTTTTCGGCTTCGTGATGGCGGGCACGATGACGCTCGAAGGCGAGGGCCAGGCGCCGCATCCGCTGGCCCCGGGCGATGCATTCGTGATCCCGCCGCAGATGGCGACCCGCTTTTCGCAGGTTTCCGACGATTTCGAGCTCCTGGAGGTCAGCCTGCCGGGCGGTTTCGAGACAACGCTTGCGTGAGCCCTTGCAACCGGGCCCGCCTTGGGCACAGTCTGGGGCGGCACAGCAACCAGGGAGGCGGGTCGGCAGCGGACCCGGAGGTGGAAATGTCACTTGAAAAGGCGGCCAGAGCGGTGCGCGAAAATGCCTATGCGCCCTATTCCGGCTACAAGGTGGGCGCGGCCGTTCGCACGGCTTCGGGCCGGGTGTTTGTGGGCTGCAACGTGGAAAACGCGGCCTATCCCGAGGGCACCTGCGCCGAGGCCGGGGCCATTGCCGCCATGGTGGCGGCGGGCGAGGCCGAAATCGCCGAGGTATTCGTCATCGCCGATGCCCGGCGACCGGTGCCGCCCTGCGGCGGCTGCCGGCAGAAGCTGGCCGAGTTTTCCCGCGGCGACGTGCCGGTGACGATGGCAACAATGTCGGGCGCGCGCGAATGCCGGCATGTGGACGACCTGCTGCCCGGCGCGTTCGGCGCCGCCCACATGGCCGATACCGGGGCCGATACCGGGGCAGGGGGCTGAGCCGGTGGACGCGCGCACGATCATCGCCCGCATCCGCGACCGCAAGCCCGTGTCGGAGGACGAAATCCGCTGGTTCGCCAACGGCCTGGCCGACGGCAGGGTGAGCGATGCCCAAGCCGGTGCCTTTGCCATGGCGAGCCTGCTGAACGGGATCGGACCCGAGGCGCGTGTCGCCCTGACCCGGGCGATGCGCGACAGCGGCGATGTGCTGACATGGGACCTGCCCGGCGCGGTCATTGACAAGCATTCGACCGGCGGGGTGGGGGATGCGGTCTCCTTGCTGCTGGCCCCGGCCCTGGCCGCGCTCGGCGCGCATGTGCCGATGGTGTCCGGGCGCGGGCTGGGCCATACCGGCGGCACGCTTGACAAGCTGGAAGCGATCCCGGGCCTGAAGACCGAGGTCAGCGAGGCGCGGTTTCGCGAAATCGTCGAGGGGGTGGGCTGCGCCATCGTCTCGGCCACCGGAGACATCGCGCCGGCCGACAGGCGGCTTT
>JALSRF010000257.1 GCA_026984895.1 Paracoccaceae bacterium | reverse complement strand
GGGGCCCGCAAAGGGGGTGGAGCGCAACAGACGGGCAGATATCCGTTCGGTGCCGCCTTTGCAAGGAAAATCGCCCCTCCGTCGCCTGCGCGCAGGGCCTGCGAGCCCGCCGATACCGATCGGCCTCTACCCCTGCTTGGAAACCTGGGTATATTCCAGTTCCACCGGGGTGGCGCGTCCGAAGATCGATACCGACACCTTCAGGCGCTGGTTGTCGTCGTCCACGCCTTCGACCATGCCGTCGAAGCCCTCGAACGGGCCATCGGTCACCGAAACCTTTTCCCCAACCTCGAAATGGATCAGCGTGCGTGGCTGTGCCTCGCCTTCCTCGACCCGGTTCAGGATCGCGTTGACCTCGCTGTCGCGCATCGGCATCGGCTTGCCCTGCTGGCCGAGAAAGCCGGTGACCCGGTTGATCGAATTGATCAGGTGATAGCCATTGTCCGTCATTTCCATGCGCACCAGCACATAGCCGGGCATGAAACGGCGTTCGGTCGTGATCTTCTTGCCGCGGCGCACCTCGATCACCTCTTCGGTGGGGACAAGAACCTCTTCGATCTGGTCCTCGATGCCGGCATCGGCGGCGGCCTGCTTGATCTGCTCGGCGATCTTTTTTTCGAAGTTCGAAAGAACGCTTACCGAGTACCACCGTTTCGCCATGTCGAATTCGCCTTTGCCTTTGCCCCTTTCTCCGGGGCGTCCAATCCTGTCGCGCAGAGTCCGCGCTTTCCCGACAATATCGCGGTGCCGCTCGAATCAAAGCACATCATGTCGGGAGATGCGCCCCGATTACAGGCGATGCCCGGTCTTTTCAAGTGCTCGTTGAACAGGCGTTTTGCGGGGGGCGGGTTTCGGGTCCGGGCCGGCCGCGAATCGAACACGCCCGAAGGCGGGCACCGCGCGCCCAGCGGCAGCCGCCCAGCCGCCGCCCCGAAGGCTCTGCCGGGCCGAGGGGCGGGCTAGCCGAACATCCCGAGCACCGCTTCCAGGCCGGTGCGGATGATCAGATCGACGATGAAGAAGAAAATCGCCGTGACGGCGGCCATGGCCATCACCATGCCGGTTGTCAGAAGCGTTTCGCGACGCGACGGCCAGACCACCTTGGCAACCTCGGCGCGGACCTGCTGGATGAACTGGAGCGGATTGACGGTTTTGGCCATTGTCTTCGGGTTTCCAAATTTGTCCGGTGCGAGGCAGATACGCCCTTTGCCGGGGCAGTTCAAGGGCCCGGCCGGCACTGCCCGGACAGGAGCGGCCTGGCAGGGGCGGAGGGTCTCGAACCCCCGACCTACGGTTTTGGAGACCGTCGCTCTACCAACTGAGCTACACCCCTGCGGCCGGGGATGCGCATAGCGTCAATTTCGCCGCCTTGCAAGAGTTGCTCTTGCAGCGGGGGGGCAATTTGGCCGATGTTCGGACCACGTTCGCACGGCAACAGGCGGGGCGGTATGTCGATCAGAACACGGCTGGAGAATTCCGACACCCTGGCGGCGGTCCTGTCGTGGCTTCTGGCGGGCTGGCTGCGGCTGTGTTTCGCGACCACGCGCTGGCAGCGGCTGGGGATCGAGGCGCTTGCCGAAGACATCGAGAACGGGCCGGTCGTGCAGGTCTTGTGGCACCAGCGTCTGATGATCGGGCCTTCGGCCTGGCCCGCCGAACTGGGCGATCTCTATACGCTGCGCGACCCCTCGCCCGCCGGGCGGCTGTCATCGGAGACCCAGACGCGGCTGGGGATGAAGCCGGTGATGATGCGCGACGGGGCGTCGAACATCGCCGCGTCGCGCCGGGTGCTGAAGGTGGTCCGCGATGGTCATTCCCTGGCGATGACGGCGGACGGGCCGCAGGGTCCGGCGCGCAAGGCCAAATTGGCACCCTTGGAATGGGCGCGTGTCAGCGGGCGACCGGTGCACCTTTTCGCGTGGTCGGCGCGGCGTGTCTGGCGGCTGGGCACCTGGGACGGGCTGATGATCCCGCTGCCCTTCACCCGCGGGGTCTACGGCTATCGGCGCTGGCCGGTCGAGGTGCCCCGGCGCATGGACGAAGCCGGGCGGGCAGCGTTGCAGGATGCCCTGTCGGAAGCGCTGGACGACTGGACGGCGGAACTGGACCGGCGGGCGGGGCGCGCCGGGCAGTAACGGTGCTCTGGCCGGCGCTGAATTTCCCGGGCCAAGACCGAAGAAAAGCCCGGGTGTGACCTGGCCGGACCGGCGCCTTGCCATCACAAGAATGCAGCCCGCCCCCCGGACGGCAGGCAAGCGAACGCAGCCGGCAGGCGGGCACATCAAAAAAGCACGAAGGCGGCGCGGGGCATGCCCGGGCCGTCAAGCGCCAGCGCGCGGGCCAGGGAAGAAACAGGGCCCGGCGGGCGGGTCGATGCCGGGCGCAAACGAAAACCGCGCGCCCGGCGAAGAACCGGAACACAATGGGGACCGCCCTGTTTGCGCGGGGTCGGCATTCGTGCGCACTGGCAAGAAGGCAAGGAAAACGAACACGCGGTCCCGGCCGCGCGATTTTCGGGCGCGATCCGCGGTCAGCAGACAAAAACGCCGCCCCGGCAAGGGCGGCGTTTCAATCGGGCCGGATCGGGCGTTACTCGATGATTTTCGAGACGACGCCGGAGCCGACGGTGCGGCCGCCCTCGCGGATGGCGAAGCGCAGGCCCTCTTCCATGGCGATCGGGGCGATCAG
>JALSRF010000256.1 GCA_026984895.1 Paracoccaceae bacterium | reverse complement strand
AGGGAATACGCGCTGTCCCGGTAGCGCGGGTCGGCCGGATGGCGCGCCACCCCGGGGGCGGGAGCCGGGGTGGCCTGCTCAATGCTCTTCGCCGAGCGTTTCGATCAGCCGCGTTTCCAGAAGCTGTCCGTTTCGGTACAGGATGGGATAGGCCACCTCGGCGAAATGGGCGTTCAGGTCGCGCAGGGCGCGAAGCGTTTCCAGGTGCAGGTCGCTGGATTCAAAGCTTGCGCCGCCGCCTTCGGCCAGGCGCTTCAGGTGGCGCTTGCGGCTCTTGCGTTCGAGCCGGCCGATCTCGGATTTCTCCGAGACCAGCAGACGCGCGCTTTCCACGTCGTCGGACAAGAGCACATTGGTCGCCAGCCGGATGTTGCCCATGACCGTTTCATGCATCGAGCGCAGCTCGGCCCAGCCATCGGCGGAAAAGCGGATGTTCTTGCGCGCCTTCTCGCGGGCCAGGTGCAGCAGGCGCTTGGCGACGATGTCGCCGGCGCTTTCAAGCGAAATCGCGTATTCCGCCAGTTCGCGCGCGCTGCGTCGCTGGGCCTTCGACATCTTCGCCTCCAGCAGCGCGGCGACATAGTTGCGGACGCCTTCAAGCGCCTCGTTCACCCTGGCGTCCATCGCCTGGAGCGCCTTGATCTGTTCCACGTCCCCGTTGGCATAGAGATCCATCACCGGCGCGGCCATGCGTTCGATCAGGGCGCTCATCCTCAGCAGTTCGCGTTTCAGCCCGGCCAGGGCCAGCGATGGCCGGTCCAGAACCGCCGGATCCAGGGCGCTGATTTCGTCCATGCCGTCGCCCGCCGCCGGCAGGGCGCTGTCCGGCAGCACGCGTTCGGCCAGCCCCGCCAGGCGCCGGGCCAGGGGCAGCGACAGCACGATCAGCGTGAAGTTGAAGGCCACATGCACATTGATCAGCGACTGCCCCGGCCCCATGAACACGAAGAGCCGGTGCAGCGGCAGCTTGTTCAGCAGCACCAGGATGATCACCGCCCAGGTGCCGCGCAGGATCAGATTGGCGTAGGGCACGCGGCGGCCCTGGGGCGGCATGCCCCGGGTCAGCCACACCGGGATGAAGGCGGAACCGAAATTTGCCCCCAGAACCAGCGAGATGCCGGCCTCCAGCGGGACCGCGCCGATGGCAACGAGCGTCACGAACATCAGGATCGCGGCCACGCTGGAATGCATGACGAAGGCCAGGGCGCCGCCGACGATGAACGCGGTGATGAAGTCGCGCGCCAGATAGCCGGCCACCGCCGGCAGAAAGGCGCTGTCGCGAATCGGCTCCATGGCGTCGCGCAGAAACTGCAGCGAAATCAGGATGAAGGCGACGCCCAGAAGGATGCGCCCATACTGCCGCACGCGCCGCTTTTCGGACTTGATGAACAGCCAGCCGCCGACCGACAGCAGCAGCGGCACCAGCCAGGCAAGCCGGAACGACAGGACCTGGATGATCAGCGCCGAGCCGAGGTCGCCGCCCAGCACGATCGCCAGGCCCGTTTCGAACCCCAGAAGACCGCTGCCGCCGAACCCGGCCACCAGCAGCGCGACCGCCGCCGAGGACTGCATCACGATCGCCATGCCCACCCCGGCCGTCGCGGCGCCGATCAGACTGCGCCGCCCGGTCAGCAGCCGCTGGAACGACGCGCCGAAACTGCGTTCGATCCCGGTGCGCACCATGCGCACGGCGAACAGCAGCAGCATTGTCGCCCCCGCCAGGTTCAGCAGAAATCCAAGGATTGCCATGCGTCAGTCTGCTCCGCGGGCCGCTTGCAAGGCCCTGCCTTGCGGCATTAACGCCGCTTCAAAGCCGGATTTAGACAGAAATGCGGTCCGCAAACAAGTCTTCTGAACTCTTTGCCGGGCGGTTGCGCTGCCGAAAGATGCGAAACGGGGCGCACCATTGGCCGGCGCGCCCCGTCTTCAGCGTGTTGATCCGTGTCTCAGCGATTGTCGCTGAACAGGTCCTGTTCGTAAACGTAGTCCGTCGGTTTCGCCCGCCCGAGGTAGCAGCGGATTCCGAAATGGCCGTGGCGCAGGTCAAGCCGGCAGGTGGGCATTTCACGTCCGGCTTCCTCGCAGGCGGCACGCAGATGCGCGAGGATGCGGTCCTGAATGATCGGAACCTGCCCGGTATCGGACTGGCCGACCCTGATCTCGGGGGCGATGTTGTCGATGTAGAGTTCGCTCTTGGAGCGCAACTGCGCAATCCGGAGTGCCTCGCCCAGCCGCGCAATCACGGTATCGGCCTGGTCGCGCGCGAGGGTCCGCCCGTCGATCTCGATGGCCTGGTAGGTGATCTCGAAGGCAAGGGGCATGACGGCGCAGACGCTTTTCGGCCCGGTGTCCGGCAGAAGCGCGTGCCGGGCGGTGCGTGTGGAGTCCTGGGCGGGACGTGTGTGAGCTGATAGCATGGTGCTCTCCGTTTGCGCGATATTTTTCTTTTCTCTGCCACCCACGCTTTAGTGGTGTGTGCAGTTTGTGGCGAATTTATGGCCGGCAGGGCGCTTTGGGGCCGGAACGGGCAGTTCGGCCGAAACAAGCGGGTTTTTGCCGATTTGTTTCAAATTGCAGGCGGATTTCTGCGATCGCGTTGAAAACAAGGGGGATGGCGCTGCATATGCCGGCCGTTCGACAGCGAAAATCGCCGGTCCTGGCGGTGTCGGGCATGGATGAGCGAAAAAGGCAGA
>JALSRF010000255.1 GCA_026984895.1 Paracoccaceae bacterium | reverse complement strand
CTGCACGGAGGCCAGGCTGCGCTCGGGCGCGACCAGATCGAATTGCAACGTATCGGCCATGACGGACCCCTATGCTCAGGCGGCTTCCGCGGCCAGTTTTTCGGCCTTGGCGATCACCTCGTCGATGCCGCCGACCATGTAGAAGGCGGCTTCGGGCAGGTGATCGTATTCGCCTGCGACGACGGCCTTGAAGCTGGCGATCGTGTCCTCCAGCGGCACCTGCACGCCGTCGGAACCGGTGAACACCTTGGCCACGTCGAAGGGCTGCGACAGGAAGCGCTGGATCTTGCGGGCGCGCGCCACCACCAGCTTGTCCTCTTCGCTGAGCTCGTCCATGCCGAGAATGGCAATGATGTCCTGAAGGCTCTTGTAGCGTTGCAGGATGCCCTGCACGTCGCGCGCCACGTTGTAGTGCTCTTCGCCGACGATCGCCGGGTCGAGAATGCGCGAGGTGGAATCCAGCGGGTCCACGGCCGGGTAGATGCCCAGTTCGGAAATCGCCCGGCTGAGAACCGTGGTCGCATCGAGGTGGGCAAAGGTGGTTGCCGGGGCCGGGTCGGTCAGGTCGTCGGCGGGCACATACACCGCCTGGATCGAGGTGATCGAGCCGGATTTGGTCGAGGTGATGCGTTCCTGCATCGCGCCCATGTCGGTGGCCAGCGTCGGCTGGTAGCCCACGGCCGAGGGGATCCGGCCCAGAAGCGCCGACACTTCCGAACCTGCCTGCGTGAAGCGGAAGATGTTGTCGACGAAGAACAGCACGTCGGCGCCGGTTTCGTCGCGGAACTGTTCGGCCACGGTCAACCCGGACAGCGCCACCCGCATGCGCGCGCCCGGCGGCTCGTTCATCTGGCCGTAGACCAGGGCGATCTTCGATTCCTCCAGGTTGTCGGGAACGATCACGCCGCTTTCGATCATCTCGTGATACAGGTCGTTGCCTTCGCGCGTGCGCTCGCCCACACCGGCAAACACCGACACGCCCGAGTGCACCTTGGCGATGTTGTTGATCAGTTCCATGATCAGCACCGTCTTGCCCACGCCGGCGCCGCCAAACAGGCCGATCTTGCCGCCCTTGGTATAGGGCGCCAGAAGGTCGATCACCTTGATGCCGGTGACGAGGATTTCGCTTTCGGTGGCCTGGTCGGAAAAGTCCGGCGCCTCTTGGTGAATGGCCCGGGTGGTCCTGGTCTTGACCGGGCCCTTTTCGTCCACCGGTTCGCCAATCACGTTGAGGATGCGCCCCAGCGTTTCCTTGCCGACGGGCACCGAGATCGGGCCGCCGGTGTCGCGCACTTCGGCCCCGCGCACAAGGCCCTCGGTGCCGTCCATCGCGATGGTGCGCACGGTGCCTTCGCCCAGGTGCTGCGCCACTTCCAGCACCAGTGTCCTGCCCTGGTTGTCTGCATGCAGGGCGTTCAGGATCTCAGGGAGGTGATCCTCGAACTGAACGTCCACAACAGCGCCGATCACCTGGGTGACCTTTCCGGTCGCTTTCGCTTTTGCCATGTCGTTTCTCCGGTTGTTCCTAGAGCGCCTCGGCGCCCGAAATGATTTCGATAAGCTCGTTGGTGATCACGGCCTGACGCGAGCGGTTGAATTCGATCGTCAGCTTGTCGATCATCTCGCCCGCGTTGCGCGTGGCGTTGTCCATTGCGGTCATCCGCGCGCCCTGCTCGGAGGCGCCGTTTTCCAGCAGCGCCGAGAAGATCTGCGTCGCCACGCCACGCGGCAGCAGTTCGGCCAGGATGTCGGCCTCGTCCGGTTCGTAGTCGTAGGCGACGGCCGCGCCATCGCCCCGGTCGTCTTCGCTCTCGCTCGAAAAAACCGCCGGGATGATCTGTTGCTCGGTCGGCACCTGGCTGATCACCGATTCGAAGCGGTTGAAAAAGATCGTCGCCACGTCGAACTCCCCGGCCTCGAACCGTTCGAGCACGCCCCGGGCGATATCCTGGGCATCGGCGTAACCGACCTGCCGGACCCCGCCCAGGTCCACATGGTCGATCATGTGATCGGCCAGATCGCGCCTGAGCTGTTCGCGCCCCTTCTTGCCGACGGTCAGGATTCTGACCGTCTTGCCTGCCGCCAGAAGCGACTGCGCCCTGTTGCGCGCCAGCCGCACGATCGACGAATTGAAGCCGCCGCACAGCCCCCGCTCGGACGTCATCACCACCAGCAGATGCACCTGATCGGCGCCGGTGCCGGCCAGCAGTTTCGGCGCATTGTCCGCGCCGCTGGCCGCCGCCGACAACCGCGCCATCACCGCGCCGAAGCGTTCGGCGTAGGGCCGACCGGCCTCGGCCGCGTCCTGGGCGCGGCGCAGTTTTGCCGCCGCGACCATCTGCATGGCCTTGGTGATCTTGCGGGTCGACTTGACGCTCTCGATCCGGTTCTTCAGGTCCTTCAGGTTAGGCATTCCCCTGTCCTTTCAGGTCCGTTTCAGGCGAAATCGGCGGCGAATTCGTCGATCGCGGCCTTGATCTTGTCTTCCAGTTCGCCTTTGACCTTGCGGTCGTTTTCGGTGATGTCGGCCAGAAGATCGCCATGCTTGGAGCGCAGGTGGTTCAGCAGCCCCGCCTCGAAACGGCCGACCTGGCCCACCTCGATCCCGTCGAGGTAGCCGTGGGTGCCGGCATAGATCACGCAGACGATTTCCGCGTTGGTCAGCGGCGAATACTGCGGCTGCTTCATCAGTTCG
>JALSRF010000254.1 GCA_026984895.1 Paracoccaceae bacterium | reverse complement strand
GGACGCCGATGCCCGCGCTGCGGGCCCGTGTCGCGCGCCGGACATGGCTGAACGGCGGTTTCGGCGGTGAAAGCGTCGGATATGTTTTCCTGAATCCCATGGTATGCCAATAAGGTCGAAGCACACGAACCAGCAGTGAGGCGGCCATGGCCTGCAAGAGCGACATCGAAATTGCCCGTATGGCGAAGAAAAAGCCGATTCAGCAGATCGGCGCCGGCCTGGGGATAGATGCGCGGCATCTGATCCCTTACGGCCACGACAAGGCCAAGATCAGTCTGGATTTCATCGAATCGGTGCGCGCGCGGCCGGATGGCAGGCTGATCCTGGTCACCGCGATTACCCCCACGCCCGCCGGCGAAGGCAAGACCACGACAACCGTCGGGCTGGGCGACGGGCTGAACCGGATCGGCCGGAAGGCGATGATCTGCATCCGCGAAGCCTCGCTGGGGCCGTGTTTCGGGATGAAGGGGGGGGCAGCCGGCGGCGGCCAGGCACAGGTCGTTCCGATGGAGGACATGAACCTGCACTTTACCGGCGATTTCCACGCCATCACCTCTGCCCACAACCTGCTTGCCGCGATGATCGACAACCACATCTACTGGGGCAACGAACTGGGCATTGACGAGCGCCGGGTTTCCTGGGGGCGGGTCATGGACATGAACGACCGGGCGCTGCGCGATATCGTCACCAGCCTTGGCGGCGTGGCCAACGGGTTTCCGCGGCAGACCGGGTTCGACATCACCGTGGCCTCCGAGGTGATGGCGATCCTGTGCCTGGCCCGCGACCTTGACGACCTGCAGAAAAGGCTGGGCGACATCATCGTCGCCTACAGGCGCGACCGAAGCCCGATCTGCTGCCGCGACCTGAAGGCCGATGGGGCCATGACCGTGCTGCTCAGGGACGCGATGCAGCCGAATCTCGTGCAGACGCTCGAAAACAACCCGGCCCTGGTCCACGGCGGCCCGTTTGCCAACATCGCCCACGGCTGCAATTCGGTCATGGCCACGACGACGGCACTGAAACTTGCCGACTATGTGGTGACCGAAGCGGGGTTCGGCGCCGACCTGGGGGCGGAAAAGTTCATGAACATCAAGTGCCGAAAGGCGGGTCTTGCTCCGGATGCCGTGGTGCTGGTGGCGACCGTGCGGGCGATGAAGATGAACGGCGGGCTGAGCAAGGCCGAACTTGACGGAGAAAACGTTGCCGCGGTTGCCGAGGGCTGCCCGAACCTGGCGCGCCATATTTCCAACCTCAAGGCCTTCGGTGTGCCGGTGGTGGTTGCGATCAACCATTTCGCCACCGATACCGAGGCCGAGCTCGACGTGATCCGCGAAAGCGCTGCCGCCGAAGGTGCCGATGCCATCGTCTGCCGTCACTGGGAACTGGGCGGCGAGGGCTGCGTGGAACTGGCCGAGCGCGTCGCCCGGCTTGCCGACAGCGGCGTGGCGCAGTTTGCGCCGCTTTACCGGGACGACCTGCCGCTCTTCCGGAAGATCGAAACCATCGCCAAGCGCATCTATCATGCCGACGAGGTGCTGGCCGACAGGAAGATACGCGACCAGCTGCGCGCCTGGGAAGATGCCGGCTATGGCCATCTGCCGGTCTGCATGGCGAAAACCCAGTATTCCTTTTCCACCGATCCCAACCTGCGCGGCGCGCCCACCGGCCATTCGGTGCCGATCCGCGAAGTCCGGCTGAGCGCGGGCGCCGGTTTCGTGGTGGTGATCTGCGGGCAGATCATGACCATGCCGGGGTTGCCGCGCCACCCGGCCGCCGAAAGGATCGACCTGAACGCGGCCGGCGAAATCGAGGGGCTGTTCTGAAGCGAGCCCTGTCGCAAGAGCGGGAACCGGTCATGGACGCGCCCCGGACCGGCCATGACCGGGCGGTGGAGCGGTTCGCGTGGCGAAGGGCGAAGGCGACGCGCTCTGGCGCCCGGGCCCGTGCCCCCGCCCGTGCCCCCGCCCGCGCCGCCGCCCGCGCGCCTGCCCGGACCCGGGACCGGGCCCGGGATCGTGCCAATTCCCATGTCGCCTCGTGCGTCCCGGGCTGGCATGGCGCGGCCGGGACCGCTAAACCAGAAGTGGACGGACGTTTGAGAGGAACGCCAACATGGGTGCCAGGATCATCGACGGGAAACGCCTTGCCGCCGGGTTGCGAAGCCGGGTCGCCGGGGAGGTGGCGCGGCTGAAAGAGGAAACCGGCGAAACGCCGGGGCTTGCGGTGGTTCTGGTCGGCGACGACCCGGCAAGCCAGGTCTATGTGCGCTCCAAGGCCAGGATGACCGGCGAAGTGGGGATGAGGTCCTTCGAACACCGCCTTGACGCTTCGACCAGCCAGCAGGAACTGATGGACCTGATCGACCGGCTCAATGCAGATCGGGCCGTGGACGGGATACTGGTGCAACTTCCGCTTCCCGGACACTTGCAGGAATTCGACATCATAAACGCGATCGACCCGCAAAAGGACGTGGACGGATTTCACATATCGAACGTGGGCCGTCTGGCGACGGGACAAAAGGCAATGGTGCCCTGCACGCCGCTCGGGTGCCTGATGATGTTGCGCCGGCATCACACCAGCCTGTCCGGGCTGAACGCGGTCGTGGTCGGACGCTCGAACATCGTGGGCAAGCCGATGGCACAGCTTCTGTTGCGCGACGATTGCACCGTCACCATCGCCCATTCGCGCAGCCGCGAT
>JALSRF010000253.1 GCA_026984895.1 Paracoccaceae bacterium | reverse complement strand
ATGTCGCGGCTGGCGCACCATTGGGTCATGGTGAGCAGTTCTTCTTCGTTGAAGCCCTTGAGCGCCACCGCGTTGATCTTGACCCGCAACCCCGCCTCTTGCGCTGCGTCGATGCCGTCGAGCACCTGTTTCAGCCGTCCCCAGCGGGTGACGCGGGCGAATTTTTCCTCGTCCAGCGTGTCAAGCGACACGTTCACGCGCCGCACCCCGGCGCGCGCCAGGTCATCGGCGAAACGCGCCAGTTGCGAACCGTTGGTGGTGAGCGTCAGTTCGTCAAGCGCGCCGCTTTCCAGGTGGCGGGTCATCGCGTCGAAAAACGTCATGATCCCGCGGCGCACCAGCGGCTCTCCTCCGGTGATGCGCAGCTTGCGCACGCCCAGGCCGATGAAGGCCGAGCACATGCGGTCGAGTTCTTCCAGCGTCAGCAGTTCCTTCTTGGGAAGGAAGCTCATGTTTTCGCTCATGCAATAGACGCAGCGAAAATCGCAGCGGTCGGTGACCGACACCCGCAGGTAGGTGATGGCGCGCTGAAACGGGTCTGTCAGGGGCTCGGACATGGAAGCAAGACTAACCGCCGGGCACAGACCGGGCAAGCGCAGAGTTCGGTTGAAGGGCGGACAATTTGACCCTACGCTTGGCCCATGGATCAGAGGCGAAGGACATTTCTTCTGCTGCTGGCGGGCGCTGCACTTTCGGGCTGCGCAAGAGCGCGCGTTCCGGTGACCGGCCCGCGCGCCCGGACCCGGCGCCCGGTGCCGCGTCCCGGCGGCGGGCCGGCCGGCCCGGCGGGCGGGCGCAGCCCCGAAGCACTGGACACCACCAGCCGGCAGCAGCGCGCGGCGGCGCTCGGACAGGCATCGCCCGGGGCGCACGACCGAAGGCTGGGCGTAACCATCGCCACGCTTGGCGATCCGACACGGCCCGGTTTCTGGCTGGAAACGCCGCTGGTCGGCGCACCGGCCAGGGGGCGGGTCGTGGTTCCGTCCACCGGGGCGTCGGTGGCGCTCGAACTGATCCCGATCGCCGCAGAGCCGGGCGCCGGCAGCCGCCTTTCGCTGGCGGCCATGCGGCTGCTGGGGGTGGCGCTCGGCGATCTGCCCGAGTTGATCGTCTATGCCCGGTAGCGCGAAGCGGCGGCTGATCCGCGAAACCGGTGACTGGCAGGCGATGCGCGCAGCCTTTCGCTGGCGCGTGCCCGAACGGTTCAATATCGCCGAGCGCTGTTGCGACAGCTGGGCCGCGGCCGATCCCGACCGGCTGGCGATCGTGCATGTGGGCGAGGATGGCGCGGCGCGGCCGTGGAAATACGGCCGGCTGCGCCAGGCGGCCGACGGGCTGGCGGCCAGTCTTGCGGCGCGCGGCGTCGGGCGGGGCGACCGCGTGGCGGTGCTGTTGCCGCAATGCCCCGAGGTGATGATCGCCCATTTCGCGATCATGAAGCTGGGTGCGGTGGTGCTGCCGCTGTTCACGCTGTTCGGCGAAGACGCGCTGCGCTACCGGCTGGCCGACAGCGGCGCGAAGGCGCTGATCACCGATGCCGCCAATACCGAACGCGCCGTTGCGCTGATGTTCGAGTTGCCGGACCTGGAGAGGGTCTATTCCACCGGCCCGCGCGCCTCGGCGCCGGTTCTCGGCCTGTGGGGCGAAATCTCGCGCGCCAGCGGACCCTGGCAGACAGCCGACACCCGGGCCGACGAGCCGGCGGTGCTGATCTATACCTCGGGCACCACCGGCCCGCCCAAGGGGGTGCTGCATGCGCATCGTTTCCTGCTGGGGCACCTGCCCTCGGTCGAGGCGCATCACGAAGGCTTCCCGCAGCCCGGCGACCGCGGCTGGACGCCGGCCGACTGGGCCTGGATCGGCGGGCTGATGGACATGGCGATGCCCTGCCTTTACTTCGGCGTTCCGCTGGTCAGTCACCGGATGCGCAAGTTCGACCCCGAACGCGCCTTTGCGCTGATCCGCGACCAGGCGCTGCGCAACCTGTTCCTGCCGCCCACGGCGCTGAAGATGATGCGCGCGGTGCCGGCGCCGGCGGGGCTGGGGGTGCGCTCGGTCTCGTCGGGGGGCGAAAGCCTGGGCGCCGATCTGCTGGACTGGGGCCGGGCGGTGCTGGGGGCGCCGATCAACGAGATCTACGGGCAGACCGAATGCAACCTGGTGCTCAGTTCCTGCGCCGGGTCGATGGCGGTGCGCCCCGGTTCGATGGGGCAGGCGGTGCCGGGCTTCGAGGTGGCGATCATCGATGGCGAGGGGCGCGAACTGGCGCCGGGCGCGCAGGGCGAGATCGCGGTGAAGGCGCCCAACCCGGTGATGTTCCTGCAATACTGGAACAGGCCCGAGGCGACGGCGGCGAAATACGTGAACGGCTGGTTGAAGACCGGCGACCTCGGGGTGCGCGATGCCGAAGGCTACTTCAGTTTCGTTGCGCGCGACGACGACGTGATCAATTCGGCCGGCTACCGGATCGGGCCGTCGGAGATCGAACATTGTCTGACCGGCCACCCCGACGTGGTGATGGCGGCGGCGGTGGGGGTGCCGGATGCGCTGCGCGGGCAGGTGGTCAAGGCGTTCGTGGTGCTGCGCGAGGGCGCCGGCGGGGGCGGGCTGGCGCAGGCGCTGATCGCGCGGGTGCGCGAGCGGATCAGCCCGCATGTGGCGCCGCGCGCGGTGGTGTTCGTGGATGCGCTGCCGATG
>JALSRF010000252.1 GCA_026984895.1 Paracoccaceae bacterium | reverse complement strand
GATGGGCATATCGGTGCTTTCGTCCTATCGCGGCGGGCTGAACTTCGAAGCAGTGGGCCTGTCGCGCGCGCTGGTGGCGGAATACTTCCCCGGCATGCACAGCCGCATTTCCGGCATCGGCCTGCACGGCATCCAGCGCAAGGCCGAACAGGTTCACGCCCTGGGTTGGAAAGGCAGTGTCCGCCTGCTGCCCGTGGGCGGGTTCTACAAGGCCCGGCGCAGCGGTGAAACCCATGCCTGGGGGGCGCAGGCCATGCATCTGATGCAAACCGCCTGCGCGCGCGCAAGTTTCGAGTTGTGGAAGAAGTATTCGACACTGATGCAGGCCAATCCGCCGATTCACCTGCGCGATCTTCTGGATTTCAAACCGCTCGGGCGCCCGGTTCCTCTGGAGGAGGTGGAAAGCATCACCTCGATCCGCAAGCGCTTCGTGACGCCGGGGATGAGCCTGGGCGCGCTCAGCCCCGAGGCGCACAAGACGCTGAACATCGCCATGAATCGCATCGGCGCGAAATCGGACAGCGGCGAGGGCGGCGAGGACCCGGCCCATTTCACGCCAGAGCCCAACGGCGACAACCCGAGCGCGAAGATCAAGCAGGTGGCCTCGGGCCGCTTCGGGGTGACCGCCGAATACCTGACCCATTGCGAGGAACTGGAGATCAAGGTGGCCCAGGGCGCCAAGCCGGGCGAGGGCGGCCAGTTGCCCGGCATGAAGGTGACCGAACTGATTGCGCGGTTGCGCCATTCCACCCCGGGGGTGACGCTGATCAGCCCGCCGCCGCATCACGATATCTACAGCATCGAGGATCTGGCCCAGCTGATCTACGATCTGAAGCAGATCAACCGCAAGGCCAAGGTGACGGTGAAACTGGTCGCTGCCTCGGGCGTGGGCACGATCGCCGCCGGCGTGGCCAAGGCCAAGGCCGATGTGATCCTGATATCAGGTCACAACGGCGGCACCGGGGCCAGCCCGGCGACCTCCATCAAATACGCCGGCCTGCCCTGGGAAATGGGGCTGACCGAGGCGCATCAGGTTCTGGCCATGAACAAGCTGCGCGATCACGTCACGCTGCGCACGGACGGCGGGCTGCGCACGGGCCGCGACATCGTGATGGCGGCGATGATGGGGGCCGAGGAATACGGCATCGGCACCGCAGCGCTGATCGCCATGGGCTGCATCATGGTGCGCCAGTGCCAGTCCAACACCTGCCCGGTGGGCGTATGCACCCAGGACGAACGCCTGCGCGCCAAGTTCACCGGCAGCGCCGACAAGGTGGTGAACCTGATCACCTTCTATGCCCAGGAGGTGCGCGAGATCCTGGCCTCCATCGGGGCGCGGTCGCTGGACGAGGTGATCGGGCGCGCCGACCTGCTGACCCAGGTGAGCCGCGGCTCGGACCACCTGGACGACCTGGACCTGAACCCGCTCCTGATCACCGTCGATGGCGCCGACAGGATTGTCTATGACCGTTCGCGGCCGAGAAATGCCGTCCCCGAAACGCTGGACGCGCAGATCGTCGCCGATGCCGAGCGATTCCTGAAGGACGGCGAAAAGATGCAGCTGTCCTATGCGGTGCAGAACACCAACCGCACCATCGGCACGCGCATCTCCGGCCATATCGAGGAACGTTTCGGGATGGAAAACGCGCTTCAGCCCGATCACCTGACAATAAAATTGTCCGGCTCTGCGGGGCAGTCTCTGGGTGCATTCGCGGTGTCCGGGCTGAAGATCGAGGTTTCCGGCGAGGCGAACGATTATGTCGGCAAGGGGCTGAGCGGGGGCATCATCGTGGTGCGTCCGGCGATGCGCTCGGGCCTTGTCGCCGGAGAGAACGCGATCGTCGGCAACACGGTGCTTTATGGCGCGACGGCCGGCTATCTGTTCGCCGCCGGGCGGGCCGGGGAACGTTTTGCGGTGCGAAACTCCGGCGCGCAGGTCGTGGTCGAGGGCTGCGGCTCCAACGGCTGCGAATACATGACCGGCGGCGTTGCCGTGATCCTTGGCCCCATCGGCGCCAATTTCGGGGCCGGCATGACCGGTGGAATGGCCTATGTCCACGACCCGGACGGACAGGCGCGAAAGCTGATGAACATGGAGACCCTGTTTACCTGTCCGGTTTCGACCCCGCATTGGGAAGCACAGTTGAGATCGCTTGTCGAAAGGCATGCGGCAGAGACCGGCAGCATCAGAGCGCGCGACATGCTGGGCAACTGGGCTGTGGAACTGGGCAATTTCGTGCAGGTCTGCCCGAAGGAAATGCTGGACCGGCTTGCGCACCCGTTGACAAGCGATGCCGGTTCAATCCCGGCGCAATAGGCGGAATTGTTGAAAATCCGGCTGAATTTGCGGATTTTCATGCCCTGTTGACGCAACAGGACGTAATGTCATCACCACGGTGCCTTTTTTTGGCGCTATTCGGGGCCTATGCACCCGATGTGAACAGTGCGCGGTAGCCAGATTGAAGGTTGTCAGGAATGCCTACAAGTTATCTGGATCAGTTCTTCAATATCGATCCCTATTCGCCGCCGCCGGCGGGGACGGCGATGAATTTCGTCAAGCTGACACTGACCGACCAGAACGACGACAACGATTTCGACAAGTTCAACAACGACAGCATCGACGGCGTTGACATTACTGCCTCCTATGCCGGCGACACGGTAACGATCAATGTCGCGGGCGTCGGGAACGTCACCTATACGGGGACA
>JALSRF010000251.1 GCA_026984895.1 Paracoccaceae bacterium | reverse complement strand
TTCCACGCTGTATCTGGTTGCGAACTCGGGCGCGATTGCCCTGCGTTCGGGGCTGCCGACCTCCGCCGATCTTGTCGCCTCTGCGGTGGGCATCTCGGTCGTTCTGATCGCAACCTACCGGGCGCTCGGCCTGCCCATGGTGGTGGTGGCATCGCTGTTCCTGATCTATGTGTTTTTCGGCGACCGGGAGTTCATCCCCGACGCCATGCAGTGGAAGGGCGCGAGCTTCGGCAAGGCCATGTGGCATTTCTGGATGCAGACCGAAGGCGTTTTCGGCCTGGCGCTGGGGGTGTCGGCCTCGATGGTGTTCCTGTTCGTTCTGTTCGGCTCGTTGCTGGAAAAGGCGGGCGCCGGGAACTATTTCATCAAGCTGGCCTTCGCGCTGATGGGCCACCTGAAGGGCGGGCCGGCCAAGGCTGCGGTGGTGGCCTCGGCCGCGACCGGGCTGATTTCGGGGTCCTCCATTGCCAATACGGTGACCACCGGCACCTTCACCATTCCCTTGATGAAGCGCGTGGGCTTTCCGCCGGAAAAGGCCGGCGCGGTCGAGGTCGCCTCCTCCACCAACGGGCAGCTGACGCCGCCGGTGATGGGGGCTGCCGCCTTCCTGATGGTGGAATATGTGGGCATTTCCTACCTGGACGTGGTGCGCCACGCCTTTCTGCCGGCAATCATTTCCTACATCGCTCTGGTCTACATCGTCCACCTGGAAGCGGCGAAGATGGGGCTTGAGGGCCTGCCACGCACCGGACCGGCGCGCACGATGATGCAGAAACTCACCGGGTTCCTCTTTGGGGTCATCGTGTTCTGCGCGCTCAGCCTTGCGGTCTACTACGGTCTGGGCTGGCTGAAACCGGCACTGGGGAATTACTCTCTGCTCGGCATGATCGTCCTGTTCGTGGTTGCGTATCTGATCCTGCTGAAATGGGCTTCGCTCCACCCGGACCTGACCATAGACGATCCGAACGCGCCGTTTACCGAACTGCCGCAGCCGGGCCCGGTGGCCAAGACCGGCGCCTATTACGGGCTGCCGGTGGTGGTGCTGATCTGGAACCTGATGATCGAGCGCAAGTCGCCGGGGCTTTCGGCCTTCTGGGCAACCTTCGCGATGATCTTCGTGATGCTGACGCAGCATCCGATCAAGGCGTTTTTCCGCGGCGAAAGCAACGCCGGCGCCACTTTTCGGACCGGCTGGAACGAACTGATCGATGGGATGATCGCGGGCTCTCGCAACATGATCAGCATCGCCGTTGCCACCGGCACCGCCGGGATCATCGTGGGCACGGTTTCGCTGACCGGTGCGCATCAGGTGATCGGGGAATTCATCGAAACCATCTCCGGGGGCAGCCTCTTGCTGATGCTGATCTTCGTCGGGATCTTTTCGCTGATCCTCGGCATGGGGCTGCCGACCACGGCGACCTATATCGTGATCACCTCGCTCATGGCGCCGGTGATCATCTCGGTCGGGGCGAAATCCGGGCTGATCGTGCCGCTGATCGCGGTGCACATGTTCGTGTTCTATTTCGGCATCCTCGCCGACGATACGCCGCCCGTGGGGCTGGCCGCCTTCGCGGCGGCGGCGATTTCGAAGGGCGACCCGATCAAGACCGGCATCATCGGCTTCAGCTATGACGTGCGCACCGCGATCCTGCCGTTCCTGTTCATCTTCAACACCGACCTGCTGCTGATCGACGTGAGTTTTGCCAAGGCCGTGTTCGTCTTCATCATCGCGGTGATCGCCATGCTGCTGTTTGCGGCGGCGACGCAGAACTGGTTCCTCACCAGGTCGCGGCTATGGGAAAGCGGGGCGCTTCTGCTGGTTGCCTTTACCCTGTTCAATCCGGGTTTCTGGCTGAACCAGATTTCGGACCCCTACGAGATGGTGCCGCCGACGCGCATCGAACAGATGGCCGCCGACGCGCCGGACGGGGCCACCATCAGGGTGCGCATGGCGGGCGAGGATTTCGCCTCGGGCAAGGACGTGGAAATGACGGTTGCCCTGCCGGTCGGCAACAAGGCCGACGGCGACGGCGCGGCGCGCCTCGAACGCAACGCCGGGATCGCGTTCCGAACCGAGGATGACGGCAAGGTCTATGTGGACAATGTCATCTTCGGCCAGTTCGCCCAGAAGAAGGGCATCGATTTCGACTGGGAACTGCTGACCATCGAAAAACCGGCGCAGCGCATGCCCAAGGAGGTGTTCTATCTGCCGGCGCTCCTGCTGCTCGGGGGGGTCGTGTGGCTGCAGCTCGGCCGCATTCGGAAACAGAAAAACGCCACCGCGTGAGGAGGAAAGACATGACCGGTTCCATCCTGTTGCCGATCGATCTTGGCCACCCTGAGAGTTCGGACAAGGCCCTGTCCGAAGCTGTGGACATGGCCCGCGCGAAGGGGGCGTTGCTGCATGTGCTGACGGTCATTCCCGATTTCGGGACTGCCCTGGTGGGGTCGTATTTCCCGAAGGATTTCTCCCGCCGGGCGCTGGAAGAAACGACCAGCGCGCTCAAGACCTATGTAAGCGAAAAGGTGCCTGAGGACGTGCCGGTCGAAGTCCATGTCCGGCACGGCACCATTTACCGCGAAATCGTTGCCGCGGCGAAGGCGCTGGGCGTCGATCTGGTGGTGCTGGCATCGCATCGCCCCGAGATGAAGGACTACTTCCTGGGGCCGAATGCCGCCAAGGTGGTGCGCCACGCAAGGCAGTCGGTGCTGGTGGTGCGCTAGCCCGGCCCGGGGGGCTGATGCGGGGGCGGCCCGCGATCTGTTCCGGTCTGTCCGGGTCTGTCCCGGTCTGTTCGCGTCCGGGGGCTGTTTCCCGGCCTCGGCGATCCTATATGTTCGGTGTCGGGCATGACCGTGCCAGCAACCTGCCCCCGGAAAGGATGCCGAAGAATGAGTGACGAAATCGAGTTTACCGACATGACCGGCAAGCTGATCATCGCCATGCCGGGAATGGGCGATCCGCGCTTCGAGCGTTCGGTGATCTACATCTGCGCGCATTCGCCGGAAAACGGTGCGCTGGGTCTTATCGTCAACAAGCCCGCGCCCGATCTGATGCTGGGCGATCTGCTTGAACAACTGGAAATTCCCACCGGCCCGGCCAGCCGGGACATCCATGTGCACTTCGGCGGCCCGGTCGAACTGGGGCGCGGGTTCGTCCTGCATTCGCCGGACTATTCCGCCAGCGAGGCCACGCTGGGGATTGACGGCAGGTTTTCGATGACCGCAACTCAGGAAATACTGCGCGCCCTGGCCGACGGGACCGGCCCCGCATCGGCGATGCTGCTGCTGGGCTACTCCGGCTGGGCGCCCGGGCAGCTGGAAGCGGAAATCCTGGCCGACGGCTGGCTTGTGGCCGAGGCCTCGCCAGAGCTGGTGTTCTCCATGGCGGCCGATGAAAAATGGACCGCCGCCCTGGCCGGGATCGGCGTGGACCCGAAATCCCTTTCGCCTGTCGCCGGGCGCGCCTGAACGCCCGGTCCGGGCGCGCGCCGGCCCCATCGCATGGCGATCCTTGCGCGGTTCAGACCCGCGGGGCCGCAGCGCGCCGCAGCCGGTCGTTGATCGCCGCGCCAAGCCCGCGATCGGGGATCGGTGAAACCGCGATGCGCGCGACCCCGCGCCGGTCCAGTTCACGCAGCGCGTGGAACAGGTTGGCCGCCGCCTCGGCCAGATCGCCGCGCCGCGACAGGTTCAGCGCGCAGGCAACCGGCCCGAAACCCAGCAGCGCCTCGCCCGGACGCGCCCGGGTCGCATTCAGCCTGAGCGCGGCCCGTGGCGCGTAATGCGATGCCAGTTGCCCGGGCGATTCGGGCGCGGCCTTGCCAGCCTGGTGCGGCGCGGGCCGGCGCAACGCCCGTCCCAGGCAGGCTTCGATGGCATCCGGTGCAAGGCCGCCCGGGCGCAGCAGCGTCGGTTCCGGGCTCAGCGCGACGATGCTCGATTCGATTCCCACCGTGCTGGGGCCGGCATCGACAACCGCCGAAATCCGGCCGCCCAGTTCGCCCAGCACATGTTCGGCGCGCGTCGGGCTGACCTTGCCCGAAGGGTTCGCCGACGGTGCGCCGACCGGCCCGCCGAAAGCCCTGAGCAGTTCGCGTGCAACGGGATGCGCGGGCACCCGGATCGCGACCGTCTCCAGCCCCGCGCTGACCCGGTGGCAAAGGCGCGCATCGCGACGCCGCGCAAGAACCAGGGTCAGCGGCCCGGGCCAGAACGCCTCGGCCAGGCGGCGGGCATCGTCGTTCAGCCTGGCAATGGCGGCGGCGCCGTCGATATCGGCGACATGCACGATCAGCGGATTGAACCGCGGCCGTCCCTTGGCCCGGAATATTCCGGCAATGGCGTCGTCGTTGCGCGCATCGCCGCCCAGGCCATAGACCGTCTCGGTCGGAAAGGCGACCAGTTCTCCGGCCCGCAGCAGCCCGGCCGCGCGCGCAAGCCCGGTGCCGTCCGGGTAGAGCACTTCGGTCTGTCGGCTGTCGGTGGCCATGTGACGCGGCGTTTCGGTTGAAGGGGCGGCATCTTCGGATACCGTTGAACGGGACGAGATGATTGATTAACTGCCGACTGCGGTAATGCCAAGTCGCGATGATGGGAGGAGGCGATGGTCTATCGTGCGCCGGTTGCGGAGTTCCAGTTCCTGCTGGACCATGTGGTGGGCTTTCCCGATGTCGCCGCGAGCGCGCTTTTTCGGGAAGCAACCCCGGACCTGACCCGGGCTATCCTGTCGGAGGCGGCAAAACTCTGTGAAGAGGTGCTGGCCCCGCTGCAACGCAACGGCGACACCTGCGGCGCGGTGCTTGAAAACGGGGTGGTGCGCTGTTCGCCCGGCTTTGCCGAAGGCTACCGCGCCATTGCCGAGGGCGGCTGGATCGGCATGTCCGCGCGC
Organism: Paracoccaceae bacterium; assembly: GCA_026984895.1. Lineage (GTDB taxonomy): Bacteria > Pseudomonadota > Alphaproteobacteria > Rhodobacterales > Rhodobacteraceae > JAJRUE01. The sequence continues at coordinate 7,604 of JALSRF010000251.1, read as the reverse complement.
CCCGAGGACGGCGGCATGGGGCTTCCGCACAGCCTGACCACCGCGGTCAATGACATGATGAGTTCCGCCTGCCTGTCGCTGCAGTTGAACCCGCTGATGACCCAGGGCCAGATCGAGGCGCTGGAGCATCACGCATCCGACGACATCAAGGCGCTCTACCTGCCCCGGCTGATCTCGGGTGCCTGGTCGGGGACGATGAACCTGACCGAGCCGCAGGCGGGTTCGGACGTGGGCGCGCTGCGCACCCGGGCAGACCCGAACGGCGATGGCACCTACGCCATTACCGGGCAGAAGATCTTCATCAGCTGGGGCGACAACGACTTTACCGAAAACGTCTGTCACCTGGTGCTGGCGCGCCTGCCCGACGGCGCGCCCGGGACCCGGGGCATCAGCCTGTTCATGGTGCCCAAGCTGATCCCCGACGAAAACGGCCGCCCGGGCGCGCGGAACCGCCTGAAGGTGGTCAGCCTCGAACACAAGATGGGCCTGCACGGCTCTCCCACGGCGGTGATGGAGTATGACGGTGCCACCGGTTGGCTGATCGGCGAACCGCATGCGGGCCTGAAGGCGATGTTCACGATGATGAACAACGCCCGCCTTGGCGTCGGCGTGCAGGGTATCGGTCAGGCCGAAGCGGCCTTTCAGCAGGCCCTGGCCCATGCGATGGAGCGCAGGCAGGGGCGGTCGCCGGTGCACGAGGGCACCGGGACCATCGTCGATCATGCGGATGTTCGCCGGATGCTGGCGACGATGAAGGCCGAAACCTTCGCGGCCCGGGCGATTGCCCTGTCATGCGCCGTGGCCACGGACATGGCCCGGGCAACCGGTGACGCCGCCTGGCGGGCGCGGGCGGCATTCCTGACCCCGATTGCCAAGGCCTTTGGCACCGACGTGGGCTGCGAGGTGGCGCACCTGGGGGTGCAGGTGCATGGCGGCATGGGCTATATCGAGGAAACCGGCGCGGCGCAGTTTTCGCGCGATGTCCGGGTGACGGCCATCTACGAAGGCACCAACGGCATCCAGGCGATGGACCTCGTGGCGCGCAAGATGACGGACGGGGGCGAGGCCGCCTTCCGTCTGCTCGACGAGGTCCAGGCCCAGGCAGAAGCGGCCCGCGCCGGCCTGCCGGAACTGGCGGCGCCCGTCTGGGAAGCGTCGGAAACGCTGCGCGAGACGACCGAATGGCTGCTGTCGCAAGACGGGTTGAACGAACGCTTCGCCGGCGCGGTGGCGTATCTGAGGGCATTCGCCCGGGTGCTTGGCGGGCATCTGCATCTGAAATCCGCCCTGGCCGAAGGCGATGGCCCCAGGGCGCGCCTTGCGGCGTTCTACATTCGGCGTCTGCTGCCCGAACATGCCGCCCGGCTGGCCGAGGTGCGCGCCGGCGCGGCCGATGTCTATGCCCTGTCCCCAGACGATCTGGCGGCTCGATGACCGCCGCCGGAAAAACGCCTGCGCACCGGGCTGACAGGGCCGGGGCAGATGAAACCGCGCCGGGCGCCGAGGCCGTGCTTTCTCACCCGATGGAGGTGCCGCCGGGGCCGGGCGAGGCGCGCGAGGTCGCCGACGGCGTGCTCTGGATGCGCCTGCCGCTGCCGATGGCGCTGGATCACGTGAATGTCTACGCACTGGACGAGGGCGACGGATGGTGCGTGATCGATACCGGTCTCGATACCCGGAAATCGCGGGAAATCTGGGACAGCCTGCTTTGCGGCCCGCTGGCGGGAAAGCCGGTTCGCCGGGTGCTGGTGACCCATCATCACCCGGATCACATCGGTCTTGCCGGCTGGTTTCAGACCCGCCACGGGGCCACGTTGATGACGACGCGCACCGCCTGGCTTTTCGCGCGCATGCTTGTGCTGGATGTGCACGAACGGCCGGTTGACGAAACGCTGGCCTTCTGGCGGGCGGCGGGAATGGATGCTGCCATCTATGAAAAGCGCCTGAAGGAGCGCCCGTTCAACTTTGCCGACGCGGTGGCGCCGCTGCCCCTGGGGTTCCGCCGGATCGTCGAAGGCGAGCGGATGACCCTTGGCGGGCGGCACTGGCGCGTGCGCATCGGCAACGGTCATGCCCCCGAACACGCAACGCTGTGGGACGAGGATGGCGCGCTGGTCATCGGCGGCGACCAGATGCTGTCCACCATCTCGCCCAACATCGGCGTCTACGCCACCGAGCCCGAGGCCGACCCGCTGGCCGAATGGCTTGCCTCCTGCGAAAGGCTCGAAGCCTTTGCCAGGCCGGCGCAGCTGGTCCTGCCGGGGCACAAGCTGCCGTTCACCGGTCTGCCGGTGCGGCTGCGCCAGATGATCGACAACCACCACGGCGCGCTTGCCCGCCTGCTGGCCCACCTGGAAACGCCGCGCACCGCGGCGCAGTGCTTTGCCCTCCTTTTCAAACGCCGGATCGGCGAGGCAGAATACGGCCTGGCGCTGGTCGAGGCGGTGGCCCATGTGAACCACCTGTTCCGGCTGGGCCGGATCACGCGCTGGCGCCGTGACGACGGTGCATGGCTGTGGCAGCGAAAGGCCGATGGATGACGCGTTCGGGGAAGGCGAAACAGGGGCGGCCGGCGCGCGACGGGAAAGCGCAACCGGGCACCGTCCCGCCGGGCTGCGGCGCTGGCGCCATCCATGCCGACCCGGATACGCCGGCTTCGGCCGAACAGATACCGCTGCCGCCAAAGCTTGCCCGCAAATCGGTGGCAGAAAAAAGCCCCGCCGAATGGGCCTACGAGCGCCTGATTCTCTATATCCGTAACTTCGAGGAACAGATCGACGCGGATCAGGAAGTGGCCGTGGGATTTGCCGCCGGCGGCGCGGGGGCGCTGCGCATCGAAGGGCTGGGATATTTCGACCCGGATATCGTCACCTTCTACGGCCGCGACGACTCCGGTGCGCGCACGCAGCTGATCCAGCATGTCAGCCAGTTGGCCGTGACGCTGCGCGCACTGGCACGCGCGCCCGGCGACAAGGAGCCGATGCGCATCGGTTTCCGTCTGGCGCGCGAACTGGAAAAGGACTGACCTGCGGCAGAATTGCCCGCCCGCGCACCCGTGACACGCGCGCGAAAATATTCTAAAGCCTGTGAAACCGGAAACCAGGACACGCTAGAACGGGGAACAGATGACGGATACGGAAAACTCCCAGATGGATGTGCGCGACCACGAAAAGACATTCGAGGGTTTCGTGAAATTCGTTACATGGGCGTCGATCGCCATTCTCCTGTTTCTGGTGTTTCTGGCCCTGGTGGACGGTTGAACCGGAAGGTGGCCCGTCCGCTCCTGTTGCTGATCGCCGGTTTTCTGGTGCTGTCGCTGGCGGGGTGCGTCGGCCCGGCCGAGCCGAAATGGGCGTCGGACGCAGAGGTGGCGCGCGCGCGTTACAGCGATGGCAAACCGCCGAAGATCACGCTTTTTACCGTGGTCAGCAACCGTTCGGGCGCCGGCGCCCACACGGGGCTGCTGATCAACGGTTCGCAGCGGGTGCTGTTCGATCCGGCCGGCACCTGGTATCATCCGCAACTGCCCGAGCGTAACGACGTGCACTATGGCATGTCGGATCCGATCGTGGCGTTCTACATAGACTATCACACCCGCATCACTTACCACACCGTCATCCAGGAAATCAGCGTATCGCCCCAGGTGGCCGAACTTGCCATTCAGCGGGTGCAGGAATACGGGGCCGTGCCCAAGGCACAGTGCGCTTTCGCGACATCCGGGATCCTGCGCGGCCTGCCGGGTTTTGAATCCATTCCCAGGACATGGTTCCCCAAGCGCCTGTCGCGCGCGTTCGCAAAGCTGCCCGGGGTCACCACCAGGATTGCGCGTGACAACGACCCGGATGACAACAAGGGGCGGCTCTTGCAGGCTCCGCCCGCCTTTTACGTCCAGCAGGCGGCGATGGCGCCGGGCGGCACCTGAGCGCGAACCGCGCGCGCTCCGCAAGGTGCAGCGGCCCGCGAGGTGCAGCGGTGCGTCTTGGGGCGCGTCCGGGGCGCGGCTGGTGCACTCTGGTGCACGGCTGCCGGAAACCACCGCCCCGAGAACGTTTCCCGGTTTTTGCGCGATAGCGGCGCGGGCGCGCACGCGCACGCAAGCGAAACCGAAACCTTCGCCCCGCCCGGCGAGGCGGCCCGAAGCCAGACACAGGCGGATTTGCCGGTAGCGGCGCCTGCGGGTTGGTCCTAGTATGGAAACCTGCACCGGCAGAGAGCGTGCGACCAGGGGGGGAGGATCGGATGACAGATCGAATTGGCTCAGGCGACTATCGGATTGCGCCCGACCCGGCGAAACCGGGGCTGACACGCAGGTTGGCTGGCCGCGACCAGACCGGCGCCAGGCAGGAAGTCGCGGTGATCGAGGAACGCCCGCTGACGATTTTCCTCAACAGCCAGGAGATCGTCACTGCCATGACCATCGGCGATTATCCGCAGTATCTGGCGCTGGGGTTTCTGGCGAATCAGGGCATGCTGAAGGGCGCGGGCAGGGTCAGCGCGATCGACTACGACGAAGAGATTCAGACCGTCGTGGTGCGCACCGAAAAACCGACCGATCACGAAGAAAGGCTGAAACGGAAAACCCGCACGTCGGGCTGTGCCGTGGGCACGGTGTTCGGCGACATGATGGAGGGGCTGGAAGGCGTGCGCCTGCCGCCGGCAGAACTGCGCACCTCGTGGCTGTATGCGCTTGCCCACAGGATCAACCGCACCGACAGCCTGTATCTGAGCGCCGGCGCCATCCATGGAACGGTGCTGTGCAAGGCGGACCGGCCGCTGGTCTACATGGAAGATGTCGGCCGCCACAACGCGGTGGACAAGGTTGCCGGCTGGATGCTGAGCGAAGGGGAAAGCGGCGCCGACAAGGTGCTTTACACCACCGGGCGGCTGACTTCGGAAATGGTGATCAAGACGGCAGTGATGGGCATTCCGGTGCTGGCCTCGCGGTCGGGTTTCACCGCCTGGGGGGTGGAAATCGCGCGCCAGGTGGGCATGACGCTGATCGGGCGTCTGCGCGGGCGGCGCTTCCTCTGCCTGTCCGGCGAGGACCGGCTGGTGCGCGACGCGGATCCGCGGGCCGTGGCCGACGAGCCCCGGCTTCAGCGGCGCAAGGGCGCGCACCGATGAGCGGCGCCGTGGCGGGGGTTGTGCTGGCCGGCGGGCTTTCCCGGCGCATGGGCGGCGGCGACAAGGGCCTGAAGCATATCGGCGGCAGGAGCATCCTTGATCGCGTGATCGCGCGCCTTGCCCCCCAGGTGGGGCCGATGGCGCTGAACGCCAACGGCGATCCCGCCCGTTTTGCGCACCTTGGGCTGCCGGTCATCGCCGACAGCTTCGATGGCTACGCCGGGCCGCTTGCCGGGGTGCTCAGTGCGCTTGACTGGGCCGCCGGTCTGGGCCGCGAGCGTGTGGTCACGGTCGCCGGCGACACGCCGTTCTTTCCCCGCGACCTGGTGCGCAGGTTTGTGCAGGTCGCCGCCGAAGAGCAGGCCCGGATCGTGCTGGCGGGGGTTGCGGATCCGGCACGCGGCGTTGTGCGCCAGCCGACCTTCGGCCTCTGGCCGGTGGAGTTGCGCGAAGACCTGCGCCGGGCGCTTGACGAGGGCACGCGCAAGGTGGTGGCCTGGAGCGACCGCCATGAGACGGCCACCGCGGTTTTCGATGGCGCCGACGGCCCCGATCCGTTTTTCAACATCAACACGCCGCACGATATTCGACAGGCCGAGGCGCTGCTGAAGCGCGCCTGAAGCGCGGCCGAGGCCCCGGGCACGACGCTGCCGCACAACGCTGCCGCACAACGCGTCCCGGCTTCGGGCGGGCATGGTCAGTGGAAGGTGCCGGTTGCCCGCCCCAGCAGCATGAAGGCGCGCCCGGTCCTGGTATCGGTCAGCTCGGCGATCTCCTGATCGCTTGCGGTTTTCTCGAACTCGGAAAAGGTCCGGTCGAACAGGCGCAGGAAATGGTGCACGCAGTCGCGAAAGATCGTGTCCTGGCGCATGCGTCCAGCCGCCAGGGCCAGGCTGGAGCGGTCGCGGATCCCACCCAGGACGGCCATTTCCTTGCCCCGCTCGCCGCGGGCGAACCGGCGCCAGATTTCCGGCCGGGCGCGGTCGGGTGGCAGGTCGTCCATGTAGATGCCGTCCTGCGACAGCAGGGTCAGCACATCCTGGGCGGCCTGCACAAGCTGTGCCGAACTGCGATCCTGAAGCGCCCGGCGCAGGGCGCGAAACCCGGCCTTGTCCTCGGGCGTTTCGGGAAAGTTCAGCGCGCGGATGAAGTCGGCAACCGAAAGCGGCGGGGAAAGCTCGGCCGCCGGCGTTCCGAGTTCCAGCGAAGGCTGTTCCTGTTCGGCGCCCGCCGCCGGGGCAAGCGCGCTCTTTTCGCGCGCGGCCTGTTCCCGGGAAGCGGGCCGGATGGAGGTGAAGGTGGCCAGGGCGGCATCGGTCTTGCGCTGGGCGGCGGCGATTTCGTCCAGCTTGCGTTCGACCTCGGGCTTCATTCCGATTATACCGGATTGCTGCTGCTGGATATAGGTATGGCGCATGGCGTTGACGGCAGCCTGCAGGCGCTCGGACTCCTCTTTCATCACCCGGGCCGATCGCGCCGCCATTGCGGCAACGCCGATCAGCGCGACCGGCATGAAGATGGCGATCATTGTCATCACCATGTTGCCGCTGTTCACCGACGCCTGGCCCTGGCCGTCGCGCGTCGAGGTGAACACGAAAAAGGCGGTCGTCCCCAGCAACCAGAGGACCGAGGCAATGGCCGCGACCACCTCGATCGAGGTGATCGGCGCCCTTTCGACCCGGCGCGCGAAAATGCCCAGGTCGATGGGGCGGGGGTCTTTGCGTTCTGGTTCAGACATGCCCAAAAGGGTCCGGGTTGCGATCAGATGTATTCGATCGACAAGATTTCGTATGATTTTTCGCCGCCAGGTGTGCGCACCTCGACGCTGTCGCCGACATCCTTGCCGATCAGCGCGCGCGCGAGGGGTGACTTTATGTTGAGCTTTTTCGCTTCGATATCGGCTTCGGGTTCGCCGACGATCTGGTAGGTATGCTCTTCGTCCGTATCCTCGTCCACCAGAGTCACGGTGGCGCCGAACTTGATCGGGCCCGACAGATCGGCCGGGTTGATCACCTCGGCAAGCGACAGGATGCCTTCCAGTTCCTTGATCCGCCCTTCGATGAACGAGTGCTTTTCGCGCGCGGAATGATATTCCGCGTTTTCCGACAGGTCACCATACTCGCGCGCTTCGGCGACAGCCTTGATGATGGCCGGGCGTTCGACCGACTTCAGTTGCTTCAATTCGTCATTCAGCGCGGTATGCCCCGCGCGTGTTATCGGTATCTTTTCCATTTGTGCCCAGACTTTTCGGAAACAACAGCAGCCCGTTCTTAACCCGACAGCACTCGCCAGAGTCAATAGCACGCGCAAACGCGCGCCGGAAAATCGGCGTGCACGCGCGCGCGCGCGGCCATCGCGCGGCCATCGCGCGGCCATTGTGACGCAATGTGACAATTGACCCGTCGTCAGGCGGTGCGATAACGAGGCAGAAAACCAGTTCACAGCTGCCCGCGCGGGCACAAGGGGATGCGATGCCGGAT
>JALSRF010000250.1 GCA_026984895.1 Paracoccaceae bacterium | reverse complement strand
GAAACCGCGGTCCGTGTGCCGGCATCGAAAGAGGGGCGTCCGGTGCGCCAGGAAGCGCGAAACCGCCCAACCTTGTCCTGACGGTGGTTCGAAACAGGGTGGTTCGAAACTCTTCCCGGGGGCGATACCTCCTGGCGGTTTCGAACGTCGCCGGCATCAACGACGCATCAGTGCGCGCCCGGGGGCAGCCGGGCGAGGGACGAGAGCTTTCCGCCCTCGTCAAGCAGCACAGCCGGGCGGCGGTCCCGGTCGCAGGAAAATACCCGTGCGATGATGCGTCCCGCGTTTGGCGATACTTCGGACAATGGGCGGGCCCCGGCGGGGGGCAGCGCCCTGCGCGCCGATTTCGCTGACATCGGGCCAGTTTTCGTGCCTGCCCGGGGCCGGCCATTGCCTGCGTTCGCGATCGCGATCTGATTGCACGATCCGAATCGCAACCCGGACCGGACTGACTCCGACCCGGCAGCCAGATAGTTCGCAAAACGGGTGTGCGTTCGGAAGTTTGGTTCGTGTTTTTCCCCGTATTGACAGATTTAGAACGATCCAGTAGCTTCTCTGTGGGTGGTGGAACGTTCCAACAATAATTTCGACAGATGGAAATGCGATGGCAAACTGGGCATTGATAGGAGCCAGCCGAATCGCCGAAGGGCATATGATCAAGGCCATTCGTTCGGTTCCCGGGCATGAAATCGTATCGGTGCTCAGCGCGCATCAAGCTCGCGGGCGGGAATTTGCGGCCCGCAATGGAATCGCGCACAGCACGACCGATCTGGACACGGTTCTGTCCGATTCCGATATCGACGTCGTCTATGTTTCCACGACCAACGATCTGCATTTTTCCCAGGCGATGGCGGCAATCGAGGCGGGCAAGCATGTCCTGTGCGAAAAGCCTCTGGCGATGACGTTGGACGACGCCGTGCAGATGGTGCGCGCGGCCGAGGCCAGGGGCGTGGTTCTTGCGACCAATCACCATCTGCGCAACGCCGGAAGCCATCTGGCCATTCGCGATCTTGTCGCACGCGGGCGTATCGGGCGGGTGCTCAGCGCCAGGGTCTTTCATGCGGTTCATCTTCCCGAGGCCTTGCAGGGCTGGCGCATCGACAATCCGGCCGCGGGGGGCGGCGCGATTCTGGATATCACGGTGCACGATGCCGATACGATACGGTTTCATCTGGGCGAAGATCCGGCAGAGGCGGTGGCGATCTCGGCTTCGTCGGGCATGGGCCAGGGGGTCGAGGACAGCGTCATGTCCGTGTGGTCCATGCCTTCCGGGGCGACCGTCTTTGCGCACGAGAGTTTTACCCACCGGTTTGCCGGGACCGGGATCGAACTGCACGGCACCGAGGGGTCCATCGTGGCGCGCAATGTCATGACCCAGCGTCCCGTGGGCGAAGTCCGGTTGCAGGACCCCGAGGGCCGGCGCGTCGTGCCGTTTTCCGATCACAATCTTTACGTCCGGGGCGTGAGCGCTTTCGCCGAGGCGCTGAACGGGCAAGGCGCGCCCGCCGCCAGCGGCGTGGACGGGGTAAAGTCGCTTGCCGTGGCGCTGGCCGTGCGCGAGGCGGCGCAAAGCGGCCGGCGCATCGCCATCGGCTATGGAGGGCTCTGAGGGTGTCGTGCAAACAGGTCAGCGCGGCCGAGGCGGTTTCGCGGATCGAAGACGGGGCCGTGCTGAGCGTGTCGTCCTCTTCCGGGCTGGGATGCCCGGACAAGGTGCTTGCGGCCCTGGGCGCGCGTTTTCGTGCGGAAGGTCATCCGCGCGGTCTGACCGCGATTCATCCGATTGCGGCGGGCGACATGTACGGCATCAAGGGGGTGGATCACATTGCGCAGGACGGGCTCCTGACGCAGATCGTTGCCGGCAGTTATCCAAGCGGGCCGTCTTCCCTGCCGATGCCCGAAATCTGGCGCATGGTGACAGAAAACCGGCTGGCAGCCTACAACGTGCCTTCGGGCATTCTCTTCGGCATGCATGCCGATGTCGCCGCGCGCGGGCCGGGCGTGTTGACCAAGGTGGGGCTCGACACTTTTGTCGATCCCGTGCGGCAGGGATGCGCCATGAATGCCGCCGCCGAGGCCCGGCCCATCGTTTTTCGCGTGGAAATGAACGGCGAGACCTGGCTGCATTTCCCCAATTTCGTGCCTGACGTGGCGATCCTGCGGGCCACGACAGCCGATGAGCGCGGCAATCTGACCTATGAGCATGAAGGGGCCTATCTGGGCGGGATGGAACAGGCCATCGCGACGCGCAATCATGGCGGTCTGGTCATCGCGCAGGTCAAGCGGATGACGGCGGCAGGCAGCCTTCGGCCGCAACACGTCCGGGTGCCGGGGCATCTGGTGGACATGATTGTCGTGGACCCCGGGCAGAAACAGACCACCGAAACGCCATACGACCCTGCCATATCCGGCGAAATCGTAAGACCGTGGGACAGTTTTTCCCCGGCTGAACATGGCGTCGAGAAGGTCGTGGCCCGCCGCGCGGCGATGGAGCTGCGCGATGGGCAGACGGCGAATCTCGGCTTTGGAATCTCGGCCATGGTGCCCAGGATCTTTCTGGAGGCCGGGCACCCGCAAGCGGTGACATGGGCGATAGAGCAGGGCGCAACCGGCGGGATGCCCCTGACCGGTTTCGCTTTCGGCTGCGCCTCGAACGCAGAGGCCTTCGTGCCTTCGCCGCAGCAGTTCCTGTATTTCCAGGGCGGCGGGTTCGATGTGGCCTTCC
>JALSRF010000249.1 GCA_026984895.1 Paracoccaceae bacterium | reverse complement strand
AGACCATCACCCCGGTGACGGTGATCCCCACGCCGAACTCCACGAACAGCAGCCCCAGTTCCTGCCCGTGCTCCGGCGCGTGAGGCGAAAGTGCCGTGTAGTCCAGGTAGTTGTAGCCGGTCAGCAGGCTGACGATGCCGGTGCCCGCGTAGATCAGCACCCCCAGCGGCATCATCCGGTGCACGACCCAGCCCGGCAGCACCGCCTGCGCCGCCCGAAGCCCGTAGACGATGCCGTACAGGATGAAGCCCGTGGCCATGATCACGCCCGCCTGGAACCCGCCGCCCGGAGAGAAATCTCCGTGGAACTGCACGTAAAGCGCAAAAAGAGCGATCGGGGCGGCCAGAATCTTCGTGATCACCCGCAAGATCAGATGGTGCCGCATCATGCCGTTTCCCGCCCCCGCCGCCCGGCGCTCGGGCCTGCAATTGCGCCCACGCCTTCGTTTTCGCCGCCGGCCTCGTCACCGGCTTCGTCACCGGAATCGAGCGCCTCCTCTTCTTCGCGACCGGGAAGCGGACGCAGGCCGCTGATCAGCAGCAGCACGCCGATACCGGCGGTGAACACCACCCCGGTTTCGCCCAGCGTATCGAACCCGCGGTAGCTGGCAAGGATCGCCGTCACCACGTTGGGGACGCCGATTTCGTGCGGGGTGCGCGCCATGTAGTCGGCGGCAACGCCGGTCTGCGCCGGGCTGTCGGCGGCACCGAAATCCGGCATGTCCAGCGTGCCGTAGAAGATCGCAAGACCGGTTGCCGTCACCACCGCCAGCGACAGCATGGGCGCGCGCGTGCGGGGCTTTTCGCGGCGCGTTGTCAGCGCCAGCGTGCCCAGCATCAGCACCGTCGAAATCCCCGCCCCCACGGCCGCCTCGGTAAAGGCCACATCCACCGCGTCGAGCGTGACCAGCAGCAGCGCCGAAAGCAGCGAAAACGCCCCCGACAGCATGACCACCGCAAAAAGCCGCCCGGCCCGCACCGCGACCAGCGCCGTGATCACCAGCATGGAGAACAGCGCCAGGTTGATGAGCGTTTCGGTCATGGGTTGCCCCCCGCGTTCGCCCCACCGGCACCATCGGCCCCGGCCGCCCCGCCGGACGCCCCGCCGGCACCATCGGCCCCGCCGGGCGCCCCCGAACCGGTGCCCTCGGCTGCGCTGGCGGCTGCGTCCCGGGGCGCGGCGTCGTCGCCCGGCGGGCGCAGCCCGGTGACAAGGGCGGCATTTGCAACCGCGTGCGTTCCGGTCGGCCCGGTCAGAAACAGGAACACCCCGATCAGCACCAGCTTCACCGCAACCAGAGTCGGCCCCGCCTGCACGATCATGCCGGCGACCAGCAGGATCATGCCGGCGGAATCGATCACCGACGCCGCGTGCAGGCGCGACCAGAAATCCGGGAACCGGATCAGACCGAACGCGCCGATCAGCACAAACGCCGACCCGGACACCAGCAGGATCCAGCCCGCGAGATCCGTGATCGTGGCCGACACGCTCATTCCTGCCCCTCCTGCCGCGGCGGCGATGCGGAAACATCGCCGATGGCGCGGTATCTGAAGAACTTCAGCACGGCAATCGTGCCCACGAAGTTGATCAGCGCGTAAAGCAGGGCGATGTCCAGGAAATCGGGCCGCCCCGAGAGAAAGCCCAGCACGCCGATGAAAAGCACCGTCAGCGTGCCGAAGGCGTTCACCGCCAGCACCCGGTCATACAGCGTCGGCCCGGCATAGAGACGATAGAGCACCAGCCCCATCGCAATCAGAAGCGCGCCTGCACCGACGACGAACATCAGCGCGCCCCCGCCACTTCGATGCGCGACACGCGCCGGTCCATGTCGGCCAGCGCCGCATCGTCCTGCGGGGCATAGGCCAGCGCATGCACCAGGAAGTGGTCGCGCTCGGTTTCCACCGTGATCGTGCCCGGCGTCAGGGTGATCGAATTGGCAAAGACCACCTGTCCAAGATCGGTTTTCTGGCTGAAGGCCACGGGAAACAGCCGCTGGCGTATCGGCATGCCCGGCGACAGGATCACCTTGCAAACGGCCCAGTTGGCGCGCGCGATTTCCACCATGAGCCAGGCCAGATAACCCGCCAGGCTGAGCGGCGCCAGCCCCTGCACCAGGCTTTCGCCGTCCACGCGGTCCATTCTGCGGGCAATGGCAAGCGCAACCGCCGACGAAAACACGCCGAACGAGATGAGCAGCGGGGAAAACAGCCCCGACATCAGCAGCCAGAGCGCCAGCAGTCCCGAAAATGCGAAAAGCCTTCGCACGCCACCTCCGTCGGTCTTGCCGTTCCGGCCGGACGCACCGCCGCCGAAAAACGGTTTCATGTCCCGTTAGGGCTTTCCCGCTAGCGTCCGGGAACGCAACGGTTACTGACAGGAACTCCTGCCCCAATTGGCCCGAAACCGCAAGGCGCAATGCATGGCAAGACAGATTGAAGGCTCCCGATGCCCCGCCGCCGGCACAAGACGATGTTCCCGCCGGGCCGGCACGAGGTTCCCGCCGGGCCGGCACGAGCGCCCGCCCGGGGGCAGCGGCCTTTCTGCGGGCCAACCGGGCGGCGGGCCGGGCGGAAGGCCGGGCGGCGGGCCAGGCGGTGGGCCGGGTGTCGAAGCGGGAGCGGGCAAAGCGCGCGCCATGGCCGGCGCGCCCCGGCCTGTTGCGGTTTTCCGCCCATCGCGATCGCCCTGCGCCCGCCGCGGCACGACGGGGGGATGAACAGCGCGATGAAATCCGCTAT
>JALSRF010000248.1 GCA_026984895.1 Paracoccaceae bacterium | reverse complement strand
CCCCTCGCGTCCCCTGGTCCCCTCGCGTTCCCTGGTCCCCTCGCGTCCCCTGCCCCCCTCGCGCCCCCTGCCGGCACAGGCGCATCGCGCAGTGCGATCGCGCATTCCTCAGGTCTGCGGGGCACGGCGACTCTGTCAGTGATTTGTCAGCGCGCCCGGCCTATGCTGGGCCCATGAGACCCGTCGCCAGAACCGTTGCCATGGTTGCCATGCTCGTGCTGCCGCTCAGCGGCGCGCCCGGGCTTGCCTCGGGCGACGGCGAACAGGCATTGCAGGCCCTGCACGAAAAGAAGGTCCTGGCCCTGTCCGACATCGTCCCGCCGGTGCTGAAGAAACTCGACGCCCGGCTGCTGGATGCGGAATTCGAAACCCGCCGGGGCGGGTATTTCTACGAACTGCGCCTGCTTGCCAGCGATGGCCGGATCGTCGAAATCATGGTAGACGCCGCGACCGGCGGGATACTCGAGGTCGATCACGAAACCTGGCATGGGGAAAGGAACTGATGCGGCTCCTGGCTGTCGAAGACGACCCGGCGATCCGGGCCGATATCGCCTCGGCTCTCGGGGCGGCCGGCTTTCAGGTGGAAACGGCGAGCGACGGCGAAGATGCGTGGTTTCTCGGCGATACCGAGGATTTCGACCTGATCGTGCTGGACCTCGGCCTGCCCGGCATGGACGGGCTCACGGTTCTGGAACGCTGGCGCGCCAACGGGCGCGAAATGCCGGTGCTGATCCTGACCGCGCGCGGGGCCTGGCACGAACGCGTCGCCGGGATCGAGGCCGGGGCCGACGACTACCTGCCCAAGCCCTTTCGCATGGAGGAACTGATCGCGCGCGCGCGGGCGCTCCTGCGCCGGGCCGGCGGCGGGCGGGCACCGGTGCAAAGCGTCGGCGCGCTGACCATCGACACCAATCGGATGACGGTGACGGTAGAGGGCCGTCCGGTCGCCGCGACCGCGCTTGAATACCGCCTTCTGAGCTATCTGCTTTACAACAGAAACCGGGTCGTTCCCGCGCCCGAACTGCTGGACCACCTGTATGGCGACGACGATGCGCGCGAGGCCAACGCCCTGGAGGCGGTGATCACGCGCCTGCGCCGGAAACTGGGGCCCGGCGTCATCGGCACGCGCCGGGGCTTCGGATACTACCTTCAGTCGCCCGAGGCCGGTCAGTGAAGGCGCGTTCGCTGCGGCTGCGCCTGTTTGTCGCCACGGCGCTTTCGGTCAGCGTCGCGCTGATGCTGGCGTTTTGGGGGCTGGGCCTGCTGTTCGATTCGCACGTCCGCCGTCGGGCGATCGACGAGCTTTCTGTGCAGCTTGACCAGCTTCTTGCCGGGGTGGATCGCGCGCCCGACGGGCAGATCGTCGTTGCGCCGCTTGCCGACGCGCGCTTCAACAAGCCCTTCGGCGGCCGTTACTGGCAGATCGAGAGCGCGCGCACGATCCTGCGCTCGCGCTCGCTCTGGGACTTCACGCTGGCCATGCCTGCGTCATCGCCCACGCCCGGCGGGCTGGTTGTCACGACCCTGCCCGGCCCCGCGGACTCCCGGCTTCTGACGATCGCGCGCACGGTGCGTCTGCCGCCCCGGCAGGGGGCGTTCGAAATGCGCGTCGTGGTGGCCATGGACACCGCCGGGCTGACCGAAAGCGGCGAGGAGTTTCGCGAACAGTTGCTGCCGTTTACCCTGCTGCTGGCGGGTTTTCTGGTGGCGGCGGGCTTCGCCCAGATCGCCGTCGGGCTGCGCCCCCTGAACGAGGTCGAGCGGCGCGTCGCCCGGGTGCGCGCCGGAGAGGAGAACCGCGTCGGATCCGATTTTCCACGCGAAATCATACCGCTGGCAGAAGAAGTTGACGGACTGCTCGAACAGCGGGAGCGCGACATCCGCCAGGCACGCAAACGCGCCGGCGACCTGGCCCATGGCCTGAAAACCCCGTTGCAGGCGCTTCTTGGCGAGGCGCGCCGACTGCGCGCGGACGGCAATGGCGAGGCCGCCGCCACCATCGAGCAGATCGCCGACACCATGCGCCGGCATGTGGAGCGCGAGCTGAGCCGCGTGCGCATCGCCGCGCGCGCCGCATCCGAGCGCAGCGATCTGGGCGAGGCGCTTGGCGGGGTGATCGCCGTGGTGCAGAAGGCACAGCCCGGCCCGTCCTTGCGCTGGGAGGTCAGCGTGGAAGAGATGCCGCGCGTTGCCGCGGCCCGCGAAGACCTTGCGGAAATCCTTGGCGCGCTTCTGGAAAACGCCGCCCGCCACGCCCGCAGCACGGTAACGATCACCGCAGGCGCGCAGGACGACCGCGGTGTGGTGACCATCCGCGATGACGGCCCCGGCATCCCGCCCGAGCGGATCGGGGCCCTGATGGAGCGCGGCGCGCGCGCCGATGAAAGCGGCACCGGGCTTGGCCTTGCGATCGCGCGGGAACTGACCGAGGCGCTCGGTGGCAGGCTTGAACTGTCGTCGCCCGGCGGATTGCAGGTGCGCATCGCGCTGCCTCTGGCGCCATGATCCCGGCAGACCGGCGCGGCTGACCGAATCACCCCGCCCCCCCCGACAAACGCGCCAAATGCAGGCAAGGTTCCGCTTATACCGGCGACAATCTGCCGTCAGTCAGCAATTTTTTGCCCGAATGGCGCCATGCCCAAATATCGCCTCAATCCGGGTTTCAATACATGTCACCGATGCGCAAACGCATTGTGGCCGGACCGATTTCGGCCGCAATCCTTGGCAAGAGGCCATGACA
>JALSRF010000247.1 GCA_026984895.1 Paracoccaceae bacterium | reverse complement strand
GAGCCGTTCGACGCGCTGTTCACCCAGGGCATGGTGACACATGCGATCTACCAGACCCGCGACGAACAGGGCCGACCGGTCTATCACCTGCCCGAAGAGGTCGCCGACGGCAGGCTGAAGGCAACCGGCGAGGCTGTCGAGGTGGTCCCCTCGGCGAAAATGTCGAAATCCAAGAAGAACGTGGTCGATCCGATGAACATCGTGCGCCAGTACGGCGCCGATGCCGCGCGCTGGTTCGTTCTTTCGGACAGCCCGCCCGAACGCGACGTGGAATGGACCGCTTCGGGGGTGGAAGCGGCCCTGCGGCACCTGAACAGGGTCTGGGCGATGAGCGAACGCATCGCGGCCATGCCCGCGTCCCGGGGCGTGGACGACACGGCGCAGGACACGGCACAGGACAAGGCCCGGGATACGGCGCAGGACAAGGCGCTTGAAAGCGCCATGCACCGCGCCATTCGCGACGTGACGGCAAACATCGAACGTTTTGCCTTCAACAAGGCCATTGCCAATCTCTACGAATATACGGCCGTGCTGGGGAAATCGCGCGCAGGCGCCGACATGCAGCAGCGCGCGGTCCGGGTGCTGGCGCAGCTCATGGCCCCCTTCACGCCGCATCTGTGCGAAAGCCTGTGGGAGGCAAACGGCGGCGAGGGGCTGGTTGCCGAGGCGCCCTGGCCGGTGGCCGACGACTCCGTGCTGGAGGAGCCCACGGTGACCCTTCCCATCCAGATCAACGGCAAGCGGCGCTCGGAAATCCAGGTGCCGCGCGACATGCCCGGGGAAGAGGTTGAAGGAATCGTCCTGAAAAACGATGCCGTGAAAAAGGCGCTTGCAGGCGGCGCGCCGAAAAAACTGATCGTGGTTCCCGGGCGGATCGTCAATGTGGTCATCTAGGCTGAAAACCGCGCTTGCCGCGCTTGCCCTGACGCTGGTCGCGGCCTGCGGATACGTGCCGGCCTACGCACCCGACGGCCCCGCGGGCGGGCTGCGGGCCCGGGTTGCCCCGGATGCGCCCGGCAACCGGAACGCGTTCGAACTGGTCCGCCAGATTGAAAAACGGCTGGGCCGCGCCACGCGGCCGCGCTACCGCCTGAGCTACCGGATCGAGACGGTGCAGGAAGGCGTCGGCGTGACCCCGGGCCAGGAACTCATCCGCTACAACGTGTATGGCAAGGCGGACTACAGCCTGCGCGATATCGCCAGCGGGGCCGAACTGACCTCGGGCAGTGTCGATGCCTTCACCGGCTACTCGGTCGGATCGGTGGACACGAGCGCGACGCCCCCCAGCACCAATGCCACCATCGCCACGGACGCGGCCGAGCGCGACGCCTACCGCCGGCTGATGATCACGCTTGGAGACAGGATCGTGACCCGCCTGATTGCCGCTTCGGCGGTTCGCGCGCCATGAAGCTTTCGCCGCGCGACGCGGCCAGGTATTTTGCCCGGCCCGACCCGACGCGCGCCGGGCTTCTGATCCATGGCGCGGATGCGATGCGCGTCGCGCTGAAACGCCAGCAGGTGATTGCCGCGCTGGTCGGCCCGGACGGGCAGGATGAAATGCGCCTGACGCGCCTGCCGGCGGCGACGCTGCAAAAGGACCCCGCGGCGCTGCTGGATGCGATCCGGGCGCAGGGCTTTTTCCCCGGTCCCCGGGTGGCCTTCGTCGAGGGGGCGTCGGACCGACATGCCGATGTCATCCTGGCCGCGCTGAAGGACTGGCAGGAGGGCGATGCGCAGATCGTGGTCGCCGCATCGGGCGCGCTGAAGGCCCGCTCGCCCCTGCGAAAGGGGTTCGAGGCCCACCCCAACGCCTATGCCGCCGGCATCTACGATGATCCCCCCGGGCGCGACGAGGTCGAGGCCGGCCTGAAGGCGGCCGGGCTTGCGCGGGTTGGGCAAGCGGCGATGCAGGACATCCTGGCCTTGTCGCGCGTTCTGGACCCCGGAGATTTCCGGCAGACGATCGAAAAACTCTCGCTTTTCAAGCTGGGCGATGACAGCCCGGTGGAAAGCGCCGATGTCCTGGCCTGTTCGCCGCTCGAAACAGAGGCCGGTCTGGACGATCTCCTGATGTGCATCGCCGACAGGCGCACCGGAGAAATCGGGCCGATCTTTCGCAAGCTCCAGGCACAGGGGATGCAACCGGTGCGGCTGTGTATCGGGGCCATGCGCCATTTTCGCACGCTGCATGCGGCGGCGTGCGATCCGGGCGGGCCGGCGGTGGGGATCGGGCGCGTGCGCCCGCCGGTGTTCGGGCCGCGCCGCGAAAGGATGGCCCGCCAGGCGCGCGACTGGGGGGTGCGGCGTCTGGAAAAGGCGCTGCGGATGCTGACCGAAACCGACCTGGCGCTGCGCGCGTCCGGCAGTGCGCCGCAGATGGCCATGGTCGAAAGGACGCTGATTCGTCTGTCGCTGTTGAAAAACGGATAGGGAAAACGGACAGGAAGAACGAACGGGAAGAACGGACAGGAAAGGGACGTGCCATGTACACCGTGATCGGAGCCCTGAAAACCCGCACCCTGCGGGTGCTGTGGATGCTGGAGGAAATCGGGCAGGGGTACGAACACCTGCCCCACGCGCCCCGCTCGGACGAGGTAAAGGCGCTCTACCCGGCGGGGAAGGTGCCGGTGCTGCTCGAGGGCGACCGGGTGTTCACCGATTCGGTGGCAATCATGACCTACCTGGCGGACCGGCACGGCCAGCTGACCTTCACCGCAGGCACTGCCGAGCGGGCGCATCAGGATGCGCATACGAATTTCCTTCTCGAGGAGTT
>JALSRF010000246.1 GCA_026984895.1 Paracoccaceae bacterium | reverse complement strand
CATCGAGCCGCCGGCACGCTGGGCCAGAAAACCCACGATCAGTTGCGGAAACAGCCAGCCGAAGCGCAGGATCGCGGTGACAGCCCCCACCAGCAGCGCGTTCCCGCTCAGCTGATGGACCAGCGCCGACATGATGGTGGCCGAATCCACCGCCGCCGAGCCCGCCTGAAAGGCGATGCCGGCACCGGCGACGTTCCAGAAGCGCCTTCGCCTGTTGGGCAAGCGGGCCATCAGGCGCCCGCCCAGTCGGCCGGATCCACATAAAGGCCGAACCAGATCGACCACAGCCCCAGCAACACGAAGACCCCGCCCAGCACCCAGCGCCGCGCGCCAAGCCAGGACGCCAGGCGCGAAAGCCGCGCGCCAGGGCCGGCGAAAAGCGCCACCGGCACCAGCGGGAACGACAGCGCAAAGCCGAACAGCGCCATCATCGCAAACCCGGCGCTGGAAGAGCCGACGCCCGCGCTCAGCCCCAGCAGGCCAAACAGGATCGGTGCCGCGCAGGCCGGGATGTTCAGCCCGAAGGCCAGCCCCAGCAACGCCGGGTTCTGCGCCCGCCGCCAGGCCTCGGGCGCCAGCCGAAGCCGGTGCTTCACCGCCCTGGCACGCCCGCTCAGAAACGCCAGCCCAAGCCCCAGGTAAAGCGCCCCGAACAGCAGCCAGAACCATGTCTGCACCCCGATCAGCAGGGCCCCGACCCAGCCAAGAACCGCCCCGAACAGCCCCATTGCCAGCGCCCGCACCGCCACGAACACCATCACCGCCCCAAGCCGGGCCGGGCGCGGGCGCGCCTCCTGGGTGTGCAGAAACAGCATGTGGCCGCCGATCGAGCAGGGCTCGACAAAGCCCAGAAGCCCCAGCCCCACCGGCAGCAGCACGACAGTCTGGAAGGAAAGATTCATCCCCGGTTTCCCATTTGCTGTCCGACTCGCGTTCGCCTGCTTGGATAGAACCGGTTGCCGCCGCCCGTGTCACCCTGCCTGTCTGCCCGCTCACCGGATCGTGTTTCCCGCCCCGCCCTTTGCGCCGCGCTGCGCGCCGCCCTGTGCGCCCCCTGCGCCCCGCCCTGTGCGCCCGGGCCGGCCGGCCAGGCCGGACCAGCAGCGGCGCCGAAAAACTCTGGACAAATCGTTTGTATACACCCAATCTGGAGGGAACGAGGCCGAAACAGGCCCGGGCTTGCACATCAGGGAGACGAAAAATGGCGAAACGCAGTTCCGAACGCAACCTCGATGCGACCCGGCGCGGGGTTCTCAAGGGCATGGCGGCAACCGGGCTGGCCGGCGCCCTGCCCGGCCACCTCTACGGCGCCACGGACGAGCCGATCCGAATCGGCTTTCAGGTGCACCGCACCGGTATCGGCGCGGCCTACGGGCGCTGGTACGACCGCACCACCACCGCCGCCGCCAGGGTGATCAACGACGCCGGCGGCATCAACGGCCGACCCGTGGAGATCATCGCCGAGGACGACGGCACCGATCCCAAACGCGGCGCCGAGGTGGTGGAAAAATTCGCGACGCAGCTCAAGGCGGACGTGGCCTTCGGCACCCTGTTCAGCCATGTGGTGATCGGCTCGGCCCCGCGCGCGGGCGAATTGAAGCTGCCCTATTTCGTGGTCTCCGAGGGCCACCATGTCGCCAGCGGCATGCTGAACCGCTACACGCTGCAACCCGGCATCACCGACGTGAAAAGCCAGGTGCAGGCGATGGCGCCCTTCGTGGCCTCGAACCTGGGGCGGAAGGTCACCATGATCTACCCCGACTTCGCCTTCGGCCACGACCACCGTGATTTCTTTTCCGCGGCGATCGAGAAACAGGGCGGCCAGGTCATCGCCCGGATCGCGGTTCCGCCCACCGAAACCTCCTTCACCCGCTACTTCCCGCAGATCCCGCGCGATACCGAGGTGCTCTATCATGTCATGGTCGGTCCGGCGGTTCTGACCTTTGTCAAGGAAATGGGCGAGTTCTTCGGCCCGAGCCACCCGGAAATCTTCGGCTTCATCGACAGTCTCGAAGCGGTGGACCTGGCCACGCCGGGGCTGGAGTTCCTGGAAGGCAGCTATTTCTGGGAGGGCAACCCGCGCTATGCGCAGGCCAACCAGAGCGACCACGACAGATTCTATCGCGCGCAGGTGGGTGTCGATGACAACGGCGCCTCGCTGGACGACCCAAGGGACGTGTCCACCTATGCCCACATGTTCGGCTGCTGGGAAACGCTGCATGTGATCAAGGCCGGGATGGAGGCCGCCGGCTACAAGGGGCCGAACGACCGCGCCGCGCTGATCGAGGCGGTCGAGGCGATGACCGACATGCCCGAAAGCCGGGCCCACCCGCAGGGCCCCAAGCGGTTCAACGGCAGGACCCACCAGGTGTTCGGCGTGCAATACATCAGCCGACTCGAAAACGGGCGGCTGAACGTCCGGCACACGACCTCGCTTGAAGACGGGTTCTACCCGGACGAGGTGGATTACACCACACAGCCGTTCTAGAAGAGGCCGACGGCCGGTCCGGCGCGCGCGTGCCTGCGTGCCGGCCGGCCCGGACGCGGACAGGCAGGACGACCATGGATTTCGGCCCCCACCTCATGCTGGCCATGCTCGAAGGGCTGGTGCAGGCCTCGGTGCTCACGCTGACGGCGCTGGGGTTGTCGCTGGTGTTCGGGGTGATGCGGGTCGTGAACGTCGCCCATGGCGAGTTCTTCATGCTGGGCGCGGTGCTGGCCTGGTGGGTGAGCTCGACCGTCGGCGGGCCGCCGGCGCTGGCCTTCGTTGTCGCGCT
>JALSRF010000245.1 GCA_026984895.1 Paracoccaceae bacterium | reverse complement strand
GGGGTCAAGGCCCCGGGGGCGGGCCCGATGCGGACAAATGGCCGATCTTGTGCTATGATGGCGCCATGCGGCGTCAGCTTCTGTTTCCGTTCGTGTTTCTGCTTGCCCAGCCGATGCTGGTTGCCGGCGGGCCGGCGCTGGCCGGCAACGGGCCGATGAAGTTCGAGCATCGCAAGAAATCCCCGGACGCGCCGCCGCTGCGCCCGATCGAATACTATTGCACCGATGCCGAAGGGAAACGGCACGAACTGGGCGACGTGATCTGCATCACCACCAGTTGCTACAGCCAGCTGGCGCGCTGCGGCATGAGCCTGAACAACCCCGCCTGGCGCAAGCTGCAGGACGGATGCCCCGGCGCCTCACTGCACGATCCCTACGAGCTCCTTGATCCAGCCTTCGATCCGGCGGCGATTGACCCCCAGATCTCCACGCCCGAAGCGCAGCCGTCCTAGCACCACCAGCCGGCTGCCCCGCCCCCCGGGACCGGGCCGCGCGCTAACGGTGGTATAGTCGGGAAACCCCCAGAACCGCGAGCGGCTTTCGTAGGTGAGGCGCCCTTCGCCCGGCGTGCCGGCGATGCGGCGGGTGCGTGCGTCGGCCCGCGCGATCCGGTCGAACGCCGCCAGCACCGTCTCGGCTCGGGCGGCAAAGTCACGCGCGCTCCGGTAGCCGCCGGGCCCGGGATCGGGCGCGCGCTCCGGGTCCACGTGCCAGCGCATCGGATCGACCGGCGCCAGGCGCACCCACAAGCCCCCCCCAACGAGCGCCAGCGCCGCCATCAGCAGCACGACCGCCCCGAACGAAAACCGGCCTACCACGGCAACGCTCCCGCCACGCGGACAGGAGCGGCAACGGCAACGCCGACGGCAACGGCGGCAGCAACGGCGGCGGCGGCGACGCCCCTGCCGGGCCCATCGGCGCCCGGGCGCAACACCGGGCGCAACACCGGGCGCAACACCGGGCGCAACACCGGGCGCACCCCCGGGCGCACACCGGCCCCCGGCCCCCGGCGCGCTTTACCCGGACGGCCGCGCCGGCGCAGTTTGCGCACCGCGCCTGCCGGCGTTGCGGCCACGCGGGCCGGCGCGACGCCCCCCGGAAAATGGCGGTTTGAACGGGCCATGTGGACTTGCTCCGTTTTTGCGGGTCTAAATGCCGCCAGCATCCAGCAATCACGAGGGCCCTGCAATGACCAAATCGGCCGATGCGCTGATTCACGACCCAGGCGGCGGAATCGCGCGGCTGCGCGCGATCATGCGCCGGCTGCGCGACCCGGAGCGCGGCTGCCCCTGGGACATCGAACAGGATTTCGCCTCGATCGCGCCCTACACCATCGAAGAGGCCCATGAAGTGGCCGATGCCATAGAACGCGAGGCCTGGGACGAACTCGAGGGCGAACTGGGCGACCTGCTGCTGCAAAGCGTCTATCACGCCCAGATGGCCGAAGAGGCCGGGCTGTTTACCTTCGACAGCGTGGTGCAGCGCATCGCCGACAAGATGGTGGCGCGCCATCCGCATGTGTTCGGCGACGAAAGCCGCGACAAGTCGGCCGCGCAGCAGACCGCCGACTGGGAAAGGATCAAGGCCGCCGAGCGCGCCGCGAACGGCGCCGGGCGCCGCGTGCGCACGCTTGACGGGGTGGCGGCCGGGCTGCCGGCGCTCAGCCGGGCGCTCAAGCTGCAGAACCGCGCGGCCCGGGTCGGGTTCGACTGGCCCTCGATACACGAGGTCGAGGACAAGATCGCCGAGGAACTGGCCGAACTGGCCGAAGCGCGCGGCGCGCAAGATCCCGCCGCCGTGTTCGAGGAGTTTGGCGACCTTCTGTTTGCGATGGTCAACCTGGCGCGACATCTTGGCATCGACCCGGAAGCGGCCCTGCGCGCGGGAAATTCCAAATTCATTCGCCGTTTCAATGATGTCGAAGACGCTCTTGAAGCAGAAGGCCGTCCCCTCGGCACCGCCGGCCTGGCCGAGATGGAGGCACTCTGGGCGGCGACCAAGAGGCGCGAAAAAATAACCTAGTAAAAGCATCAGGTATTGACCTGACTGTTTTACTCGGATTAAACCGGGCGCAGACAGCAAACGGAGACCGTCCATGAGATTCGCCCCTTACGCCCCGTTCGCCCGTGCGGCACTGGTTGGTGCGGCACTGGCTGCCGGCCTGATCGCAACGCCAGGACTTGCCGGCGAGGTCAACGTCTATTCCTATCGCCAGCCGGAACTGATCCGCCCGCTGACCGATGCCTTCACCGAAAAGACCGGGATCACGGTCAACACCGCCTATCTGGACAAGGGCATGATCGAGCGTCTGAAGGCCGAGGGCGCGCGCTCGCCCGCCGACGTGATCCTGACCGTCGACATCGCCCGTCTGGCCCGGGCGGTGGAGGCCGGCGTGACGCAGCCGGTCCATTCGCCAATCATGGAGGCCAACGTGCCGGCGCAATACCGCGACCCGGGCGGGCAGTGGTGGGGCCTGACGACGCGCGCGCGCATCGTCTATGCATCGAAGGAACGCGTCGCCCCCGGCGAAGTGACCACCTACGAGGATCTCGCCAGCGAGAAATGGCGCGGCCGCCTGTGCACCCGCTCCGGCATGCACCCCTACAACATCGCCCTGACCGCGGCGATGATCCGCCACCATGGCGAGGATTTCACCCGCGCCTGGCTGAAGGGGCTGAAGGCCAACCTGGCGCGCCGGCCCCAGGGCAACGACCGTGCCCAGATCAAGGCGATCTGGGCCGGCCAGTGCGACATTTCGCTGGGCAACACCTATTACA
>JALSRF010000244.1 GCA_026984895.1 Paracoccaceae bacterium | reverse complement strand
CGCAGGGGGCGCCGAACCTGACCGATGCGATCTGGCTGTTCGGCAGCAGCGTCGATGACGTGACCTACACGGTGACCCACGCGCGCAATGTCGAAATGCCCACCTGGCAGGGGCGGCTGACAGATGCGCAGATCAAGGCGGTCGCCACCTATGTCCACCAGCTTGGAGGTGGTGAATAACGATCGGAATCCGGGCGTTTCCAGCACCCGGACAGGCACCGACCCTTGATCCTGTTCGCGCGTTTCTTCAGGGTCGGTGCCGCATTTTTCACGATCGGCGGCGCTGTCGGGAAAGCGCCGCCGTTCACGGTTGGGCGCGGTATCCCGGGGGCCGGGTGCGCGGCACGGGACACGCCCGGACGCTGCCAATGGCCAAATTGCCGCGGCGGCATTCAATATCCTCCCTCGGGCCATAACTGGGGATCAGGGGACTCTGGCGAGAAGCGGATACGAGGACCATGTCGACGAGCGAACAAACAGAACGCCTTTATGCCGCGCGAGAGCCGGTCTTCCCGCGCCGGGTGCGCGGAAGGTTCCGCACGCTCAAGTGGTGGATCATGGGCCTTGCGCTGACGGTCTATTACCTCACCCCGTGGATCCGTTGGGACCGGGGGCCGAAGCTGCCCGATCAGGCGGTGCTGGTCGATCTTGCCGGGCGGCGGTTCTACTTCTTCTGGATCGAAATCTGGCCGCACGAGTTCTATTTCATTGCCGGTCTGCTGATCATGGCCGGGCTGGGCCTGTTCCTGTTCACCTCGGCGATGGGGCGCGTGTGGTGCGGCTATGCCTGCCCGCAGACGGTGTGGACCGATCTTTTCATCCTTGTCGAGCGCTGGGTCGAGGGCGACCGCAACGCGCGCATCCGCCTGCTGCGTTCGAAATGGAACGCCCGCAAGTGGCGGCTTCGGCTGACCAAATGGACGCTTTGGGTGCTGATCGGGCTGGCCACCGGCGGGGCCTGGATCTTCTATTTCGCCGATGCCCCGACGCTGGCCCATGATCTGGTGACGCTGAATGCGCACCCGATCGCCTATACCACCATGGCGTTCCTGACCGGGACGACGGTTCTGATGGGCGGCTTCGCGCGCGAACAGGTCTGCATCTACATGTGCCCCTGGCCGCGCATCCAGGCTTCGATGATGGACGAAGACACGCTGACCATCGGTTACCGCGAGTGGCGCGGAGAGCCGCGCGGCAAGCACCGAAAGGCCGAGGGGGCCGAACAGCTGGGAGACTGCATCGACTGCATGGCCTGCGTGAATGTCTGCCCGATGGGAATCGACATTCGCAACGGCCAGCAACTGGAATGCATCACCTGCGGCCTGTGCATCGATGCCTGCAACGATGTCATGGACAAGGTGGGCAAGCCGCACGGCCTGATCGGCTACATGGCCTTTACCGACGAAAAGGCCGAACGCGCCGGCGGCAAGCCGAAACCGATCATCAAGCACATCCTGCGTCCGCGCACGATCCTTTACACCACGCTCTGGTCGCTGGTGGGCATTGCCATGCTCGTGGCGCTGTTCGTCCGGCCGGATATCGACATGTCCGTGGCGCCGGTCCGCAACCCGACCTTTGTCGTGCTCTCGGACGGCTCGGTGCGCAATGCCTATGACGTGCGGCTGCGCAACAAGAACGGGGACGACCACGATTTCCGCCTGTCGCTGGACAGCGACGCGCCGCTGAAAATCGCCCTGGAGGGGACGGACAAGCTTTCCGTTCTGGTGCCGGCAAACCGGACGCGCCTGCAACGGGTCTATGTGATCGCCCCCAAGGGCAGCGGGGTGGACACGCGCGACAGGACCGATTTCCGCCTGGTGGTCGAGGATCTGGAGACCGGCGAGACGGCGCATAACGATACCGTTTTCCACGGAAGGAAATGACGATGTGGCAGAGCGAATTCACCGGCCGGAAGATGCTGATCGTCACGGTTTCGGCCTTTGCGGTCATCATCGGGGTCAACATTCTTCTGGCGGTCAAGGCAGTCGAGACCTTTCCCGGGCTCGAGACGAAAAACTCCTACGTTGCCTCGCAGAACTTCAACGCCGAAAGGGCGGCGCAGGAGGCGCTTGGCTGGACGGTCCGCGCGGATGTGGTCGGCGGCCGGCTGATCGTGGCGATCACCGACCGGAGCGGGCAGCCGGTGAAGGTTCGCAAAATCGGCGGCACGCTCGGGCGCGCAACCACCACAAGAGACGACCGCTCGCCCGAATTCGTGTTCAACGGGCGTGAATATGTGGCCCCGGCGGACCTTGGCCCGGGCAACTGGAATTTTCGAATGAAGGCTGTGGCCCGCGACGGCACCGCGTTCCACCAGCGTCTGGTCATCCATCTGAAAAGGTAGCCGCGGTCCTGCCATGTCCTCGCCCGGAAACATATCCGCCTGCCCCGCCTGTTCGGCAAGCGCGTCGGCGGTGGATGTGGCCGCTGCGTGCGATGCGCCGGACAGCGGGACGCTGATGCTTTCGGTGCCGGGGGTTCACTGTGCCGGCTGCATCTCGGCGGTCGAGCGCGCGCTCGAGCAGGATCCGGCGGTGAAATCGGCCCGGGTCAACCTGACGCTCAAGCGGGTCAGCATCGAACCGGCGGGAGCGGTGGAACCGGCGCATCTGATCGATGTGCTCGCCGGGATCGGCTACGAGGCCCACGAGATGGACCCAGAAGTGCTGGCGCGCGACCGCGGCGACCGGCAGGGCAGGGACCTGCTGATGCGCCTGGCGGTGGCGGGCTTTGCGATGATGAACGTGATGCTGCTGTCGGTATCGGTCTGGGCCGGCGCCCTGGGC
>JALSRF010000243.1 GCA_026984895.1 Paracoccaceae bacterium | reverse complement strand
ATGGGTCGCAAGACAGCCGGAGTAGCGGCCGGAGTCTTCCGCCGATGCGCGCCTGCGCCTGGCAACGGGCAAACGGGCAAACGGGCACCCGGAGACATCCGACCGGACGTCCGACTCGGGCCGGGGCGACGAGACCATGAGAAAACAGGGAACAAGGCAATGAAGAACATGACAAGACTGATCGCAACACTCGCCGTCGCGCTGATGGCAGCCCTCATGGCCGCCCAGGGGGCGCTGGCCGAAGGCAAGGTGCACCATGTGGCCATCCACGTGGACCAGTCCGACCCGAAGGTGCAGAACATCGCCCTGAACAACGCCATCAACGTCACCAAGTATTACGAGGCCCAGGGCGACACCGTGGTGATCGAGATGGTCGCATACGGCCCCGGGCTGACCATGCTCATCCCCGGCAAGAGCCCGGTCGAGGACCGGATCAAGACCATGTCGCTGCAGTTCGAAAACCTGTCCTTCTCGGCCTGCGGCAATACCCACCGCAAGATGAGCGCCAAGGCGGGCAAGGACATTCCGATCATGGACGAAGCCTCGATGGTGCCCTCGGGCGTCGTGCGCCTGATCGAGTTGCAGGAACAGGGCTACGCCTATATCCGGCCCTGAGCCGGCACCAGAACCGGGCGCCGTGATCCGGGGCCGCGATCCGGGGCCACGATCCGGCCCCCGCCCCTTTTCCGGCCCCCGCCCCCTTTTCCGGCCCCGCCCCGTCCGGGCCATCGGAGCCGGCCACGGGGGGACAGCGGGGGGGCACCGGGGGCCGTCGGGAGGGGGCGTCGGGGCGCGGCGCCCTGTTTTGGGGGCGCGGGGGCGCGGCGCCCTGCTTTGGACAGTCTTCAGGGAGGCACCACATGAACAGGATGATTTTCGCCGCGCTCTGGCTGCTGCTGGTCTCGGCAATCGGCGCCGGCGCGCAGCAACTGGACGAACGCGGGCTGCATGTGCAGCCCTGGATCGACTCCGGCTCGATGAACCTGGGCACCGACCTTGCCCGGGCCGCCGCGCAGGGCAGGCATCTGATGATCCTGTACGAACAGCGCGGCTGCATCTACTGCGCACAGCTCCACGAAGTGAATTTCGCGCGCACCGAAATCACCGACCTGATCCGCGCGCATTTCAAGGTCATCCAGCTTGACCTGAACGGGACGCGAATGATGACGGATTTCGACGGCACCCGACTGAGCGAGGCGGACCTTGCCCGCAAGTGGGGCGTGGGCACAACGCCGACCACGCTTGTCCTTGCCGCATCCAATGCCGGTGCCAGGGACCTGGCCGCGGCAGAGACCTTCCGCCTGCCGGGCTATCTGGAGCCGTTCTACTATTTCACCGTGCTCGACTATTTCGCATCCGGCGCCTTCGGCGATCAGGATTTCCAGACCTTCGTCCACCAGCGCATCGCCGCCCTGGCCGAAGAGGGGAAAACCCCGGAGGACTGGTAAGAAAACTGGTAACCCGCCATCGCGCGCGGTGATTTGCGCGCGCTGACGGTTGCACCGATCGTCGCCGCACGCAAATTGCCCTGTATGCAAACAATCGGCTGGCGTGATCGGATCGCGATCTGCTAGGCTTGCCTTCAGGCACAAGGCATCGGGCACGAACGTATCGGGCACGACCCCGCCCGAAGACGCACCGGCAGGCAACCGCGGGGAGGGTTCTGCTTGAACATATCGAACGCACCGCTGATTTTCGACGGCCACAACGACGTCCTCTATCGACTGCTGATGGACGGCGGCATGGCGGCGCTCGATTCGTTTTCCCGCGGGCGCGACGGCCATATCGACCTGCCCCGCGCAAAAAAGGGCGGTTTCGCCGGCGGCTTCTTCGCCCTTTTCGCGCCGTCCGATGATCTGGACGAAGGCAGCTTCGAGGCGATGCTTGCCCCCGCCTACGACCTGCCGCTACCCGCCCCGGTAGCGCACAGCCGGGCGCTGGCGGTGATCATGGAAAAGGCGGCCATGCTGCTGGCGCTCGAACGCCGCGGCGCATTGACCATCTGCACCGATACCGCGCAGATGCGTCGGTGCTTCGAAACCGGCCGCATGGCCGCGATCATGCATATCGAAGGCGCCGAGGCGATCGACGCCGAACTGAACGCGCTGGAGGTGCTGCACGCGGCCGGGCTGCGCTCGCTCGGGCCGGTCTGGAGCCGGCCGACGATCTTCGGCCACGGGGTGCCGTTCCGCTTTCCCTCAACGCCCGACACCGGCCCCGGGTTGACCGACGCCGGCAAGCGCCTGGTGCGGCGCTGCAACGCACTGGGGATCATGCTGGATCTGTCGCATCTCAACGAAGCGGGCTTCTGGGATGTCGCGCGCATCAGCGACGCGCCGCTCGTGGCCACCCATTCGAACGCGCATGCGATCTGCCCGCATGCACGCAACCTGACCGACGCCCAGTTGGACGCCATCGCCGAAAGCGACGGCATGGTGGGGCTGAATTTCGCCGCCGCCTTCTTGCGCGAGGACGGGCAGATGAACCCGGATGTCCCGCTGGAGACCCTGTTGCGCCATCTCGACCACCTGATCGGGCGGCTGGGCGAAGACCGGGTCGGCTTCGGCTCGGATTTCGACGGTGCCGTGGTGCCGGCGGATATTGGCGATGTCGCCGGGCTCCCGGCACTTGGAAAAGCGATGGCGGCGCACGGTTATGATGATAAGCTGCTGAAAAAACTGGGGCACGAAAACTGGCTGCGGGTGCTGGAAAGGACCTGGGGCCAGGGCGCGTGACGGTGCAAGTGACCGGGCAAGTGATTGGGCAAGTGATTGGGCAAGTGATTGGG
>JALSRF010000242.1 GCA_026984895.1 Paracoccaceae bacterium | reverse complement strand
CATCGGGGTCACGAATACCCCGCCAAACGGGGCAACCGCCGCCGCCATGCGCCGCGCGGTGGCACCCGTGAACGCCTGCGTGCCGGCCGGCCGGCGCAGCGCCGGCAGTTCGCCCACCAGTTCCTCCAGCAGGGTGGCGAAACGCGCCCGCGCCGCCGCAAAGGCCGCCGCGCGCGCGCCATTCGCACCTTCCGCGCCGATGATCAGGTCGATCGGCCCGTGCTGCAGGTGCAGCCGGCCGCCGGGGATCAGCGCTGCCCGCGGCCCGCTCATCCCTTGCCCTTCCAGCGGTAGCGGCGCGTATCGTGCGGATCGGCGCCGATCTGCCCGACCCGGCGCACATCTTCGCCCAGCACTTCGGCCACCGGGCGCACCGCATCCATGTGGCCGCCGAGCGCGGCGTAATCCTCAAGGCGCATGGTGAACTCGATCGGGGCGACCAGCGCGGGCGTGGGCACATAGCCAAAGGCATTGGTCGGCATCTCCATCACGTCCGCCATTACCGTGATCCCGCCGCCGGGCCAGACGTAGGCATCGGCTCCGCCGCACGAAACATGTGTCAGCGCCTCCTTGACCGAGCGCGTGAGCCGCACCGGGTTTTCGGTGACCCCGGCGCGCAGCGACCCCCCGGCCCCGCCCATGAACAGCACCGAGCACAGCGACGGTTCGCAGTTCTCGGCGATGCGTTCGGCCGAGGCGCGCAGCGCCGGCGGGATCGGCGCGCTCCGGGGGCGCAGCGCCTCGTCCAGCTCGAAATAGGCGTATTGCTCGCCGGTGGTCGAGACCATCAGCAGGCGCAGCCCCGGCCAGGCGCGTTTCCGATCGGCCTCTTTCAGGATCTCCAGCGGGTCGGCCAGGTCGGTGCCGCCCCAGCCGGTGCCCGGACGCGCCACCTGAAAGTAACGCCCCGGGGTCGAGCGGCGGCCCTTCACGCGGATGCCGGTCGGCTTCACGCCCAGCGCCTTGCCCGCCTGGTGTTCGGAAAGCACCCCGGTGATGTGGTCGTCCACCACGATCACCTCGTCCGCGTGCGCCACCCATTGCGCCGCGAACATGCCGATGGTGGCCGAGCCGCAGCCGACGCGCATCAGCTTTTCCTCTTCGCCGTCGATCACCGGCGCATGACCGGCCTGCACGCTCAGCCGCGCACCGCCCTCGATCTCCATCTGCACGGCTTCGCGGTTGCACAGTTTCAGCAGCGCATCGCAGGTCACCCGCCCCTCGCGCTTGGAGCCGCCGGTGAGGTGATCGACGCCCCCCAGCGACAACATGCGAGAGCCGTATTCGCTGGTCATCACATGACCCACCGCCTCGCCATCGACGCGCACGGTGGCGGCTTCGGGGCCGATGTGGCGGTCGGTGTCGATCTTCACCTTGACGCCGCAGTAGGAAAAGATGCCCTCGGTGACCACCGTCACCATGTCCACGCCCTCGATGTCTTGCGAGACGATGAAGGGCGCGGGCTTGTAGTCGGGATAGGTGGTGCCCGCCCCCACCGCGGTGACAAAAGGGCGGCCCGACTGCACCAGGTCTCCGTCCCAGTCGGTGCCGCCGTCCTCGCCAAGGAAGGGCACCGCCGGGGTGCCCTTTTCGGCGGCGGTCTCGATGATGGTGAGCGGGTCGAGCCGCACCAGTTCGCCGCCACGGTTGGCATAGCGGTCGCAGGCGCCGGCGCGGCCCTCGGCGATGTAGCACAGCACCGGGCAGGCGTCGCAGCGGATCTTGTCCTCGGGGCGGGTGCGGCGGGTCATGGGCGCGCGCCCCATGTGCTCGCGATCGGGTCCGCGCCCGGGACGCGCAGCGGCCCGGGCAGCGCCCGTCCGCCCCCACGGGCGGGCGCTTCACGCCCCCCCGCGGACGGGCACTGCCCTGTGTCGATTGCATGCCGGGCGCGCGCGCTCATCGCCCGGCCTCGCGTATCGCCGCGCGCAGCCGCGCCGGCGTCACCGGCAGGTGCCGCATCCGCACCCCGGTTGCGGCGGCAATCGCGTTCACGATCGCCGGCGCGGTCG
>JALSRF010000241.1 GCA_026984895.1 Paracoccaceae bacterium | reverse complement strand
GAGTTGCAGGCCGCCGCCGCCGAGGCCGGGCAGCTTGCCGCCCATCTGTTTCGCCGCCGCTTCCAGCGCCGCCGGGTCCATGCCGTCGGCCATGTCTTTGGGCAGACCGCCCTTGCCGAACATGCCTTTCATGGCCTGTTTCAGCATGCCGCCCTTGCCCATGCGCCCCATCTTTTTCATCATGTCCGCCATCTGGCGGTGCATTTTCAAGAGCTTGTTGAGTTCGGAGACTTCGAGGCCGGCGCCGCGCGCGATGCGTTTCTTGCGGCTGGCCTGAAGGATCTGCGGGTTGGCGCGTTCGCGCTTGGTCATCGACTGGATCAGCGCGATCTGGCGGCGGATGATGGCGTCGTCAAAGCCGGCGGCCTCGACCTGTTTCTTCATCTTGCCCATGCCCGGCATCATGCCCATGATGCCTTCCATGCCGCCCATCTTGAGCATCTGTTCGAGCTGCATCTTCAGGTCGTTCATGTTGAAGCGGCCCTTCTGGAAGCGCTTCATCATGCGTTCGGCCTGTTCGGCCTCGATGGTTTCCTGGGCCTTTTCCACCAGCGAAACGATGTCGCCCATGCCCAGGATACGCCCGGCGATGCGTTCGGCGTGGAATTCTTCCAGCGCGTCGAGCTTTTCGCCGAGACCGACGAACCTGATCGGCTTGCCGGTGACCGCGCGCATGGACAGCGCCGCGCCGCCGCGCCCGTCGCCGTCCATCCGGGTGAGCACGACGCCGCTGATGCCGATCTTGCCGTCGAATTCCTGTGCCACCTCGACGGCGACCTGACCGGTGAGGCCATCGACCACCAGCAGGGTTTCGCGCGGGGCGACGGCGTTGCGCACGTCCTCGACCTCCTGCATCAGGGTTTCGTCGATGTGGAGCCGCCCGGCGGTGTCGAGCATGTAGACGTCATAGCCGCCCATGGTGGCCTGCTGGCGCGCGCGTTTTGCGATCTGCACCGGGGTTTCGCCGGCCACGATCGGCAGGGTATCGACGCCGATCTGGCTGCCAAGCACCGCCAGCTGTTCCATGGCCGCCGGGCGGTAGACGTCGAGCGAGGCCATCAGCACGCGCTTGCCGTCCCTTTCCTTCAGTCGCTTGGCGATCTTGCCGGTGGTGGTGGTCTTGCCGCCGCCCTGCAGGCCGACCATCAGGATCGGGGCGGGCGGGTTGTCGACCTTGAGCGTGCCGGGGTCCTCGTCATCGCCCTGAAGGACGTGCACCAGTTCGTCATGCACGATCTTGACCACCTGCTGGCCGGGGGTGACGGATTTGGTGACCGCCTGGCCGGTGGCCTTTTGCTGGATCGCCTTCACGAAATCGCGCGCGACCGGCAGTGAGACGTCGGCTTCGAGCAGGGCGACGCGCACTTCGCGCAGGGCGGTTTTCACATCGTCTTCGGAGAGCGCGCCCTGTTTGGTCAGCCGGTCGAAGACTCCGCCGAGGCGTTCGGAGAGGTTCTCAAACATCTGCCGGGTCCTTTCTCAGGTTCCAGTCATGCCTCTCATATGGGAGGCGGCGGCGAATACGACAAACGCACCAGTGGGCGTTTCCCAACGTGAAGCGCGCCAGTGGGCGCGACGCGCTGACTGACGGCGATCCCCGGTATCGGCGGGGACCGGAAGTTTTGAATGCTTCCGGCTGTTGGCGCGGGTGATACGCGGGCGGGATGGGCGAGTCAAGCGGTTGCGCCGCGGCTGGCGCCGCGGCGCGATGCCTCCGGCGGAGGTATTTTCGCCAAGAAGAAGCGGGTGCCGGTTCAGGCGGCCAGGGACAGGGTGTCGATGGCCGCATGCGCGGCTGCGAGGCTGGCCTCGGCGTCAATGGCCGTCCGGTCGGCGCGCACCAGGTTCACCTTTCGGATGCCGAGCATGCCGAACAGCGTTTGCGCATAGCCCGAGGCGAAATCCTGCGCCGAGCCGACCTGGGTGCCGCCCGATGCCATTGCGATGATCGCGCGTTTGTCGTGCAGGAGGCCGACGGGCGCGCCGTTCTGGTAGGAAAAGGTTTCGCCGGCGCGGGCCACGAGGTCGGCCCAGGCCTTGAACGTTGCCGGAACGCCCCAGTTGTAGATCGGCAGGCCGACGACCACGATATCGGCGGCGCGCAACTCGCCGATCAGTTCATCCGACTGGGCCAGAATCGCCTTTTGCGCCGGGCTTCGCTCGGGCGCCGGGGTGGTGTTGGCATTGACCCAGGTTTCGTCGATCAACGGCAGGCCCGTCCCGAGATCGCGCCGGATGACGGTGGCCTCGGGGAAGCGTGCCATGATGCGGCTGGTCAGGCTGCGGGTCACGGATTGGGGGCCGCGGACCGATGTGTCGAGATGCAGGATGGTTGTCATGTGAAAGTCTCCTTGAATGCGTCTGGCTCAAGGATGGACATTGCAAATATGAACACAATATCAGAAAATGAACATGTAACGTGCAAATATGAACATTCATGGGATGGCATGCGGGCAGACAGCTGGGATGAGATACGCACTGCGCTGCATGTGGCGCGCGCGGGCACGGTGAGCGGAGCGGCGGTGAGCCTGGGGGTGCACCACGCGACTGTCATTCGGCACGTGGATGCGTTGGAGGCGCGCCTTGGCGTCAAGCTGTTCCAGCGCCATGCGCGCGGCTACTCGCTGACCGAGGCGGGCGACGATCTGCTGCGCGCGGCCGGTTCGGCGGAAGAGCAGTTGCAGGCGCTGGTCGGGCGGCTGCGCGGGCGAAGCGGTGCGATTTCGGGGGAACTGGTGATTACGGCGGTATCGGGATTTGTCGAGATCCTGACGCCGGTCCTTGCCCGGTTTCAGGCGCAAAACCCGGATATCA
>JALSRF010000240.1 GCA_026984895.1 Paracoccaceae bacterium | reverse complement strand
GGTGCTGTCCAAGGCCTATGGCTCTGACCGCAAGGCCTATCACCTGACCGCCGACTATACCTGGGGCTATACCCAGGAGGCCTCGATGATCGCCTTCACCGAAAAGGAAGGCTGGGAGACCGTGAAAGCGGTGCGCACCCCGGTGGGCGCGGGCGATTTCAGCTCCTACATCACGCCGGTTCTGAACTCGGGCGCCGATGTGCTGGTGCTCAACCACTATGGCCGCGACATGATCAACTCGATCACCCAGGCGGTGCAGTTCGGCCTGCGCGACAAGATGGTGAACGGCAAGCAGTTCGAGATCGTGGTGCCGCTTTATTCGGAACTGATGGCCGAAGGCGCCGGCACCGCCATTCAGGGCGTCTACGGCTCGATGAACTGGAACTGGCAGCTTGACAACCCGGGCACCAAGGCCTTCGTCAAGTCGTTCGGCGAAAAATACGGCCGTCCGCCCTCGAACTCGGCCCAGACCTGCTATGTGCAGACGCTGCTTTATGCCGATGCGGTGGCGCGCGCGGGCTCGTTCAACCCCTGCGCGGTGGCCGAGGCGCTGGAAGGCTTCGAATTCGACGGCATGGGCAACGGACCGACGCTTTACCGCGCCGCCGACCACCAGTGCTTCAAGGACGTGCTGGTGATGAAGGGGAAAGACAAGCCGTCGAACCAGTACGACATCCTGGAGATCGTCGAACTGACCCCGCGCGCGAAGGTGGAATACGCCCCGGACAACGAGTTCTTCGCCGGCGGCACCCTGGGCAAGTGCAACCCCGGCGCCTGAGCGCATTCACGCAACATGTCGGGCCGCATTTTACCGCGGCCCGATCTTTCGGGTATCGCGCGGGCCGCCTGGGGCCGATACTGGGCGCGGCGGTTCGCGGCCGGCGCGTCATGTCGGCCGCAGCCGGGGCGGTGCCGGCCGCATTGCCGGTTGCATCCGGGGCGGCGGGGCGATACCGCCCGGGAACGGGGCCGACAGCGCCCCGGGCAGCGAAACCGGTAACGAGGCCGCGGCGGCCACAGATCGGGGTTGGGGAACATGGACGCAATCATTCTTCAGGTCCTGAACGGGCTGGACAAGGGCTCGGCCTATGCGCTGATAGCGCTTGGCCTGACGTTGATCTTCGGCACGCTCGGCGTGGTCAATTTCGCCCACGGGGCGCTGTTCATGATCGGGGCCTTCGTGGCGGTGTCGCTGCAAAAGCTGCTCTCGCTCAGCACGGTCACGCTTGACCCGACGCAAAAGGATTTCCTGGGCAACCCGCTGAAGATCGAAACCCCCTATGTGGAAAGCTGGTTCAGCCACGACATCGGCCAGGCGATCATCGACTGGTCGGTGCCGCTGTCGATCATCCTGGCCGTCCCGATCATGGTGCTGGTCGGCTTTGCCATGGAGCGCGGGCTGATCCGCCATTTCTACAGGCGCCCGCACGCCGACCAGATCCTGGTCACCTTCGGGCTGGCCATCGTGATCCAGGAAATCGTCAAGTATTTCTTCGGCGCCAACCCGATCCCCACCCCGGCGCCGCCGGCCTTTGCCGGGTCGCTGGATTTCGGCCGGCTGATCGGCTTTCCGCCGGGCAGCATCATCTACCCCTACTGGCGGCTGGTGTATTTCCTGTTCGCGCTGGTGATCATCGGCGGAGTCTTCTCGTTCCTGCGCTTCACCACCTTCGGCATGGTGGTGCGCGCCGGCATGGCCGACCGCGAAACCGTGGGCCTGCTGGGCATCAACATCAACCGGCGCTTTACCGTCATGTTCGGCGTCGCCGCCGCCGTGGCCGGGGTGGCCGGGGTGATGTATACGCCGATCAACTCGCCGAACTACCACATGGGCATGGATTTCCTGGTGCTGTCCTTCGTGGTCGTGGTGGTCGGCGGCATGGGCTCGCTGCCGGGCGCGGTGCTGGCCGGCTTCCTGCTGGGCATCCTGGAAAGCTTTGCCTCGATGAACGAGGTCAAGGCGGTGCTTCCGGGGATCGACCAGATCGTGATCTACCTTGTCGCCATCATCATCCTGCTGACCCGTCCGCGCGGTCTGATGGGCAAGCGCGGCGTGATGGAGGACTGAATTCATGTTCGGACTGAACCGCAAGGATACGCGCTTTCTGATCGTGGTGATCCTGCTGACCCTGTTCACCCCGTTCATCATGCAGCCGTTTTCCGAAGGCAGCGCCTGGGCGCAGTTCAACGGCGGCTACCCGGATCTGATGGCCAAGGTGGCCATCTTCGGCATCTTCGCGGTCGGCTTCAACATCCTGTTCGGGCTGACCGGCTACCTTTCCTTCGGCCACGCGGCCTTTCTCGGGGTCGGTTCCTACGCGGCGGTATGGATGTTCAAGCTGCTGACGCTCAACATCTTTCCGGCGCTGATCCTGGCGGTGCTGGTGTCCGGGCTGTTCGCGCTGGTGATCGGCTATATCAGCCTGCGCCGCTCGGGGATCTACTTTTCCATCCTGACGCTCGCCATGGCCGAGATGAGCTATCGGCTGGCCTATTCGGTGCTGACCCCGATCACCAATGGCGAAACCGGGCTGCAGGTCCGCCCCACCGATCCGCGCATCCTGGACGGCGCCGGCGCCCCGGAATATCCGAACATCTTCGGGCTGCAGATGAACAGTTCATACAGGCTGGAGGCTTTCAACCACGTCTTTACCTTCAACGTCGGGTTCTATTTCTGCGCCGTGGTTGCGATCATCGCCTTCTACCTGGCGCTGCGCATCTTCCGCTCGCCCTTCGGGCTTGTTCTGCGGGCCGTGAAATCCAACCAGACGCGACTGAACTACACCGGTCTCAACACCCGGCCCTACACGCTGACCGCCTTTGTCATCTCGGGCATGT
>JALSRF010000239.1 GCA_026984895.1 Paracoccaceae bacterium | reverse complement strand
CCGATATGCGCCCGTCCGGGAGCGGATAGCCCACGCGCACCATGCGCAACGAGGGCTTGCCGTCCTCAAGCACGAAGACCGAGGGCAGGCTGCCGCGCCAGATCAGCGCCTCGGCCGGGATCGCCTGTTCGGTCCGCGTGGGAACGGAATTGTCGGGAACGGTGACCTCGACATACATGCCCGGGCCGCCGGGCGTGTCGTGGGGCAGGTCGAACTTGACCTTGACCGTGTGCCGGCCGGGATCGGCCACCGGGAAGATCTGCGCAACCCTGGCGTCGATGACATCGCCGCCCACATCGAGGCGGGCCGGAACGATCATGCCCACGGCCAGACCGGCGGCCAGGCGCACGGGAATGTCGGCGTCGATGCGCAGGTATTCGGTGTAGGCGAACCGCACCAGCGGCGTCCCCGGCTGAACCGTGTCGCCGACCTCGACCATCTTGGCGGTGATCACGCCGTCAAATGGCGCCAGTGCGCGTGAATCGCGCGCGCGCGCGTCCAGCGCTTCCAGGTTGGCGCGCGCCGACATCAGCGCGCTCTGGGCCTCATTGACGCCGGTGCCGCGCGCATAAAGGTCGGCCTGGCGCTCGATCGCGGAATTCGACATCCCGATGCTGTCGGCGAAACCGCGGGTGAAGAACTGGTCGAACATGGTCGGCACGCCCATGCCGGGAAACCCGGTGAGCGAATTGACGCGCGGCGA
This sequence comes from Paracoccaceae bacterium, assembly GCA_026984895.1. Taxonomy (GTDB): domain Bacteria; phylum Pseudomonadota; class Alphaproteobacteria; order Rhodobacterales; family Rhodobacteraceae; genus JAJRUE01. The sequence goes on along the minus strand of JALSRF010000239.1, from coordinate 2,155 downwards.
ATAGAGTTCGCGCGAATACTGCATCTGGGAGTTGCGCAGCGCCGCCTCTGCCTGGCTGATCCGTGCGGCGGCGGCGCGGCGTTTGGCCTGGATGTCGTCATCGTCGATCTGGATCAGCAGCTCGCCCGCCGAGGCCTTGAAGCCTTCCGCGCCGGCCAGGTAGGTGACCCGGCCCGGCACCTGCGCGGTCAGCGTGACCTGCTTGTAGGGAACGACGGTTCCCCCGATGGTGGCCTCTCCTCCGGTGGTGGTGGTGGAAACGGGGGCGGTGCGAAAGGCGGTCCCGCCCGGCGCGTCCTGCGCGGTGGCGTCGGACCAGTTCAGCCCCGTTGCGCACAGGGCAACGGCAAAGGCGACCGATCGTGCAAATGGACCTGCTCCCCGCATGTCTCCTCCCCTTGAATAGTCTCCCGCACCGGGTTCGAGACCCGGCATTGCCGGAGGTTGACCCCCTCCGACGCCGGGAGTGTTAACCGATTTTGGCGCAAAAATCAAAAAATTCGAATGTGAGAATGTATCGGACCGGCCAGAGCCCCCTCCGGCCGTTCCGGGCCCGGGGCCATCCGCGCGCGCCCTGCGTTGATAAGCCGCCGTTTTTCCGTGGGTTAAGGATTTTCGACCGGCCGTCGAGCATTGCCATTTCGCCGGGGGCGAAAGTCCCGCCGGCCTGAGGACAACTTCGGGCTGTCCGGGGCGATCGGGGGATTGCTTTCCCCATGGTAAGGCGCCTTTTGCCGGGTGATTCGCGCCCCGGAGCCAATCCTTCCCGCCTGCGCGGCGGCTTGCGCGTCAGAACGGAAACGGGTTCCCCCACATGTATGACATGGGGTTCGTCACCGCGTAGGTGGCCTGACCGACGTTGTTGGTCATGCGGTTCATGTTCATCGCCATGGAGCCCATGGCATCGTTCAGGTGGCCGATACTGCCGGTCATGGTGCCGATGTCGGTGCCCATCGTGCCGATGGTGCCGTCCATCGAGGCAATGCGGGCCTTCATGACCTTCATGTCGCCGGCCATGTCGTGCATGTCGCGGGCCATGCTGGTCTGGGTGAGCACCATGGATTTCATGGAGTCGTTGAGTTCAAGCATGACATCGGTCATCACGTAGACTTGGCGGGCCATGCCATACATGACCCAGGTGAAAATCGCCATGACGATGACGATGCCGAATGTGGTCAGGCCGATGAAACGGCCACTGTTCACGCGGCGATACATGGCAGGTCGCTCCCGGATTGGCGACGAAAGAAGCCCGCCCGGACGCCGGCCCGGGCGCACGCCCGCAAACCGGTGCCGGATTCGGCTGTCGTCGAATGCATTCACGCAATCCTATAACATAATATGAAACCTGTTAAGGGCCGTTGTTTCCCGGCCGTTTCGTCATCGCCGCCCCGCGGCCCTCTGGTCGCGGCCATCTGCCCGCTGCCCCGCGGCCCTCTGCCCCGCGCCGTCGCGGTTTGCTTCAGGCCGGCGCGGCCGGGAGGGCCGATCGCAGCGGCCCGGGCAGATCGGCGCGCCGCAGCGATGCCACCACCCAGTCGGCCTCGCCGAAATCGTCGGTATCGGTATAGGCCGAGGGCGTCACCAGCACCCGCAACCCGGCGCCGCGCGCCGACAGAACGCCGTTGCGGCTGTCTTCGAAGGCAATGCAGGCGGAGGCGGGCAGGGACAGTTTTTCAAGCGCCAGAAGAAACACGTCCGGCGCGGGCTTCTTGGCCGACACCATGTCGCCCGCGGCGATCACATCGAAAACTTCCGTGGCGGGTTTGCCCCAGCAGCATTGGCTCAGCGCTTCCACGTTTGGCGTGTTCGTTGTCGTGGCGACGGCAAGCTTCAGGCCGTTTGCGCGCGCGGCCGCGATCAGTTCGGCAACGCCGGGGCGCAGCGCCAGCCCGCCCGCGGCCAGGATCGCGCCATAGTCGGCCGTCTTTTCCTTGTGCAGTTGCGCGATCTCGTCGTCGTCCAGCCGGCGGGCGGGCGCGGGCAGGCCGGCCTGATAGGCGCGGATGCGTTCCTTGCCGCCGGTGGTCTTCAGCAGCTGCCGGTAGTCGGACCGGCTCCAGTGCCAGGGCAGGCCCCAGCGCGCAAAGCGGCCATTGAAGGCGGCGCGATGCGCTTCCTCGGTTTCGGCCAGCGTGCCGTCCACGTCGAAGACAAG
>JALSRF010000238.1 GCA_026984895.1 Paracoccaceae bacterium | reverse complement strand
CAGGCCGATGGTCTGCACGATTCCCGGCGTTCCGGCCTCGAATTTCAACGGCGGATCGGCATAGCTCACGGCCTCTCTGGTGACATCGCGGATCATGTCCCCGCCGCCCATGAAGGGGCGCATCTCGGCCATCCTTTCATCGCGGATGAACACCGCGCCCGAACCCGATGGCCCGTAAAGCTTGTGCCCGGTGATGACGTAGAAATCGCAGCCGATCGCATCGACATCGACCGGCATGTGCACCGCCCCCTGGCTGCCGTCAACGGCCACCGGCACGCCGCGCGCGCGCGCCGCCTCGCAGATGGCCTGCACATCGACAACCGTTCCCAGCACGTTGGACAGCTGGGTGATCGCAACCAGGCGCGTCTTCGGCCCGATGGCGTCGATCACCCTTTGCGCATCCAGCGCGCCGTCTGCATCCACCTCGACCCATTTCAGCCGGACGCCCATGCGCTCGCGCAGGAAATGCCAGGGCACGATATTCGCATGGTGCTCCATCACCGACAGCACGATCTCGTCACCCGGTTCAAGCACCTGCGCGCCCCAGCCGTAGGAGATCAGGTTGAACCCCTCGGTCGCCCCCGAGGTCAGCACGATCTGGCGCGCATCGGCCACGCCCAGAAACCGCGCGATGGTGTCGCGCACGGCCTCGTATTTCTCGGTAGCGAGGTTCGACAGATGGTGCAGCCCGCGGTGCACATTGGCGTATTCCTGCGCATAGGCCCGGGTGACCGCGTCGATCACCACCTGCGGTTTCTGCGCCGAGGCGCCGTTGTCCAGATAGACCAGCGGCTTGCCGTTCACCTGACGCGACAGGATCGGAAAGTCCGCGCGGATTTCGTTGACGTCATACATCCCGATCGCTCCTAGATCGCTCCCAGCATGGACAGGCCGAAAAGGCCGAAGACGAACCGTTCCAGCGTTGCCAGAACCAGGCTGCCCAGAAACAGCGAGAAAAACACCGCCCCCGGCGCCGCAAAGCCGTGCAACTCGGCGGTGAAGACCGTCAGCAGCCAGAACAGCACGACGATGCCCGCAAGCCCCAGCAGCATCGCCAGCATCGGCGCGACCAGCGCCAGCACGATCTGCACCACCTGCAGCCCCAGCAGGATCACCTGCACCCAGGCCACCAGCACGATGGTATCGTCAAGCGTGCCATGGCCCCCCGCCCAGCGGCCCAGCCCGTGGATCGCAACCACCATCACCCACAGCGTCACCCCCTGGGCCAGCGCCATCGCTATCGGCGCGGGCACCGCGAAAGGTCCGGCCACGATCGCCATCGAGACATGGGCCAGCGCGCCGCTCACAACCGCGATCAGCGCCAGGATCAGCCAGCGCTCGGCGGTGGGGATGCGCAGCCCCATCAGCCAGCGCGCCACCGCGCGCGGATCGCGGAAGGTGTCGCGCGCGCGCGCGAACAGCAGGGGCAGAAGGGCAAACTCGTTCACGGCTGTGGTGCTCCGCCGGTTTCCGATTCGAACAACGAGGCCAGCCAGATCACGAAAAACCCCCCGAGCGCAAGCGCGCCGACCGCCCGAACCGGCCCCCCCGGCCCGACCAGCCCCACCAGAACGCCATACAACAGCCAGGCCGGCGCCGATGCAAGCAGCGCCCAGAACAGCGCCAGGCGCGCGCCGTATGCGTTGCCGCGCCCGCCGAAGACGCGGGCCAGCAGGCGACTGACGGCGGCCAGCGCGTAAAACGCCAGCGGCACGATGAACAGCCAGCCCAGAAGCGCCCCCCCCAGACGCGCGTCCAGCGGTGTGCCCGGCTCAAGCGCGGCCAGGCGCACAAGCCGGGGCCACTGCGCCAGGAACATCAGGAAGGCCCCCAGCATCAGGAAGATCAGCGCCCGGTCCTCGCGCCGGCCGGCGTCAAGATGGCGGGCCATCACCCGGCGCGGATGCCGCCAGGCCCGAAGGATATCGAGCGCGACCGCCATCAGCCCCGGCGCCGCTCCAGCCAGGCTTCGAGGCGCGCGCGCAGGTCGCCGGCGATCTCTTCGCTTTCGACCTCGTCCAGCGCTTCGGACAGGAACGCCAGCACCAGCATGTCCTGGGCATCCTGCAGCGCCACCCCGCGCGAGCGCAGGTAGAACAACGCCTCTTCGTCGATCGCGCCGGTGGTCGATCCGTGGCTGCAGGCCACGTCGTCGGCATAGATTTCAAGCTCGGGCTTGGCCAGGAACTCGCTGTCGCCGTCCAGCATCAGCCCCTGGCTGATCTGGTAACCGTCGGTTTTCTGCGCGCCCTCCTTCACCAGGATCTTGCCCTGAAACACGCCGGTGGCGCCGTTGCGCAGCACCTTCTTGAAGACCTGCCGGCTTTCGCAGTTCAGCGCGTCATGGGTGACGAAGACGGTATCGTCCTGATGAAACGCCCCGTCGCCCACGGCCGCCCCGGCAATATGGGCCGTGGCATTGTCGCCGGTCAGCTCGATCACCGCCTCGTTGCGCACGAGGCTGCCGTTCACAGTCAGCGTGAAGCTCTTGAACAGGCTTTCGGTGCCGAGCCGGGCGAAAATGTGGGTGATGGCGCGTCGCTCGTGGTCGCGGCCCTGGGCGCGCACATGGTGAAAGGCGCCGCCATCGGCAATGTCCACCTCCAGAACCTTGTTCTGACGCGCCGCGGCCGGGCCGTTTTCAAGCAGCGTCAGACTGGCGCCGCTTTCCACCCGGACGACGTGGTGCAGCATGATGTCCGAGCGCGCATCGCGATGCAGGTAGCACAGCGATACCGGGCGCGCCGCCCGGCCCGTGACCCGGATCAGCACGCCGTCACCGGCAAAGGCGGTGTTGAGCGCCGCAAACGGGCGTGCAACCGGAACCTGCCCGCGCGCTTCCAGCGTGCCGTAAAGGCCGTGCGCCCAGTGGATGTCGTCGTCGGCGACCTCGGCCAGGCGCGAGATTTCCACCCCCGCCAGCGCCGGATCGTCGGATTGCGCCGGATCGAACACGCCATCGACAAATACCAGCCGCAGCCGGTCGATCGCGTCGAAAACCGGCGCTTCGTCGGTTTCCAGAACCGCCGCCGCCGGCGCTTCGGGCGCGTTCAGAATGGCCGGGTCGGTGAAGCGCCAGTATTCGTCGCGCCGCCCCGGCAGCCCCATGTCGGACAGCCGCGCCAGCGCCGCCTGTCGGGCCGCCGTCAGCGGCGCGGCCCCCTCGGGCAGTTTCAGCGGGGCCAGCCGGGCCCGGGTTGCATCCACTGCGCGCCCTGGTCTTGCCTGTGCCATCAGGCCACCTCTTCGAGAATGTCGGCATAGCCGTTCTGTTCGACCTCGAGCGCCAGTTCCGGCCCGCCCGTGCGCACGATCCGCCCGGCCGCCATGATATGCACCACATCGGGTCTGATATGGTCCAGCAACCGCTGGTAATGGGTGATCACGAGAAAGCCGCGCTTGCCGTCGCGCAGTGCGTTCACGCCTTCGGCCACCAGTTTCATGGCATCGACATCCAGCCCCGAATCGGTTTCGTCCAGCACGCACATCTTCGGCTCCAGCATGGCCATCTGCAGGATCTCGTTGCGCTTCTTCTCGCCGCCGGAAAAACCGACATTGACCGGGCGCTTCAGCATCTCGGCGTCGATTTTCAGCTGTTTCGCCCGGGCGCGGATCAGCTTCAGAAACGCCGCCGCCGAAAGCTCCTCCTGGCCGCGCGCCTTGCGCTGCGCGTTCACCGCGGTGCGCAGGAAGGTCATGTTGCCGACCCCGGGGATCTCTACCGGATACTGGAAGGCCAGGAACAGCCCCGCCGCGGCGCGCTCTTCGGGTTCCATCTCCAGCAGGTTCGCCCCGTCAAGCGTGGCGCTGCCGCCGTTGACCTCGTAGCCATCCTTGCCGGAGAGCACATAGGAGAGCGTCGATTTGCCAGAGCCGTTCGGCCCCATGATCGCATGCACCTCCCCGGCCCCCACGGCCAGGTCCACCCCTTTCAGGATCTGCTTGTCCTCTTCTTCAAGCTTGACCTGCAAGTTCTTGATTTCCAGCATTTTCATTCCTTTTCTTTCGCCGCCTTGCCGAGCGGCCTCATTTCCTGTTCGCGGCGCCGGCAGAAGCGCCCCCGCTCCCCGGGCCGGCACGGTGTGCCAGCCAGACGCAAAAGACGGAAAACCCCAGGGCGGCGCCGGGCGCGGCCGCAACCCCGAAGAACGGCGCAACCACGATGGCCGCAACCAAGCCCCCCTTGACCAGCGCCATCGCGCCCGCCATCAGCAGGCGCACCGGCTCCGAGGGCGGCGGGCGATCTTGCGCCGGCGCTCTCATGACCGCCCCCGGTGCCGGCGCGACACATGAAGAGCGGGCAGAGCAAGAGCGGTCAGACCAGGGGCGGGCAGAGCAAGAGCGGGCAGAGCAGGACCCCGCGGCGCAGCAAGCGCGGGCACGGGCGCGGGCACGGGCACGGGCAACCGGGCGCGCACGCGCTCACGCACAAAGGCAGCGCCGCGCGCGGTCGCACGCCCGCGCAGCCCCGCCCGAAAAAGGGGACCGGGCCATGCGCCGGCAGGCGCACGGCGGCGGCGGCGTGTTAGCGAATGACGCGGGCCGGCGCGACGTGAGGCGCCTGCGCAATCACCAAGGTGGTGCCCAGAAGGCTGAACTCCTGCGTCGTGCTCAGCACCTCGTCCACCCATTCGGGCGAAAATGTCCGTGAAAAGGCGCCGGGCGCCAAAAACACCAGGTTGTGCATGGCAAGTGCCATTGTCGCAACGCCCATGAACTTGGCCACGCCATGAATGCGCCCGCGCAGGCGTACGACCCCGCGAAGCATGATCGCCAGTGTCATGGCCAGCACCACGTCCGTGGCCAGCAACAGGTCCGCATCCGGTCCGGCCAGCGCGCTGCCGGTCAGCCGGAAACGCGCATAGCGCACCACCAGCACCGCCGTGGCGCCGATCAGAAAACCGCTGACAATCCGGGACAACGCCCCGCCCCCGGCGCCGGAGCGCGGCCGGGAGGCTGCCTCGCTTGCTGCCGTGGCGCCACCGCGGTTTTTCCTGCGCCTGTGCGGCGCTTCGATTTCTTCGGGCAGGCCGCAATACAGCTGACCCATGGTGTTCGGACCGCCAGCGGCAATGCGTTGCAGGCGCTCCTGAAACTGCTGTCTGTGCGTGTTCATCGCTGAAAATTCCCACAAGGTAACTTCTTCCCCGTGGAAAATCTGGTCCGGTTTCTGGGCGAATATAAGGCACAAGCCGCGCATTTTTCCGATATAAACCTGCAGTGCGCGGCAAAAATGAGCGCCCGTTCACCCGGACTGTCCCCGGGGTGGCAACAATCCGGCCCGCTTTCGTCTCAAAGCCCCCATCAGATGCCCGAACCCTGGCCATCAGCCCACCGACCCTTCCAGCGAGATCGCCACAAGCTGCTGCGCTTCCATCGCAAATTCCATCGGCAGCGCCTGCAGAACTTCGCGGGCAAAGCCGTTGACGATCAGCGCCAGCGCCTCTTCCTCGTCCATGCCGCGCTGGCGGCAGTAGAACAGCTGATCGTCGTCCACCTTGGAAGTCGTCGCCTCGTGCTCGACCCGGCTGGAGTTGTTCTTGACCTCGATATAGGGCACCGTGTGCGCCCCGCATCTGTCGCCGATCAGCAAGCTGTCGCACTGGGTGTAGTTGCGGCTGTTCTTCGCCTTCGGGTGCATGCTGACCAGCCCGCGATAGGTGTTCTGGGCGCGCCCGGCGCTGATCCCCTTTGAGACGATCCGGCTCTTGGTGTTCCGGCCCAGATGCACCATCTTGGTGCCGGTATCGGCCTGCTGCAGGTTGTTGGTGATGGCGATCGAGTAGAACTCGCCCTGGGCATCGTTGCCGCGCAGGATGCAGGACGGGTATTTCCAGGTCACGGCAGAGCCGGTTTCGACCTGGGTCCACATCACCTTGGAGCGGTCTCCGCGGCAGTCGGCGCGCTTGGTGACGAAGTTGTAGATGCCGCCCTTGCCTTGCTCGTCGCCGGGAAACCAGTTCTGCACCGTGGAATACTTGATCTCGGCATCCTCCAGCGCCACCAGTTCGACGACCGCCGCGTGCAGCTGCGCGGTGTCGCGCCTGGGCGCGGTGCAGCCTTCCAGGTAGCTGACGTAAGAGCCCTTGTCGGCGATGATCAGCGTGCGCTCGAACTGGCCGGTGTTTTCGGCATTGATGCGGAAATAGGTGCTCAGCTCCATCGGGCAGCGCACGCCCGGCGGGATGTAGACGAAGGACCCATCTGAAAACACGGCGGAATTCAGCGTGGCAAAGAAATTGTCGCTGACCGGCACCACGCTGCCCAGGTATTTCTTCACCAGGTCCGGGTGCTCGCGGATCGCTTCCGAGATCGAGCAGAAGATCACCCCGGCCTTTTCCAGTTCCTTCTGGAAGGTGGTGCCGACGCTCACGCTGTCGAACACCGCGTCCACCGCCACCTTGCGCCCCTCGGCGGGCATGTCCTCGGCGCCTTCGACACCGGCCAGGATCATCTGTTCGCGCAGCGGAATGCCCAGCTTTTCATAGGTCGCCAGCAGCTTCGGGTCCACCTCGTCCAGCGATTTGGGCTTCACCTCCATGCTTTTCGGGCGCGCGTAGTAGTAAAGGTCCTGGTAGTCGATCATCGGATAATGGACCATCGCCCAGTCCGGCTCCTTCATCGCCTTCCAGCGGGCAAAGGCGGCAAGGCGCCATTCGGTCATCCATTCGGGTTCGCCGTTCTTGCGGGAAATCAGCCGGACGATGTCCTCGTTCACCCCCTTGGGGGCATAGTCCATCTCGATATCGGTTTCCCAGCCGTACTTGTACTTGCCCGAGATCGATTGCACCGCCTCGACGGTCTCCTGATCGACCCCGTCCTTGGCGATGAGTTTTTCGGTCGTTGTCATGTTCGCGCTCTCTTCCTTTCAGGCCGTTTCAGGCCGCCTTGTGGCCATGCCGGGCCCGGGCCGCGGCCCAGGTGTCGGCAAAACGCAAGACATCCTCGTCAGTGGTTGCCGGACCGATGGACACGCGCAGCGCCCCCCGGCTGATGGTCTCGTCATGCCCCATGGCCCGCAGCACGGGGCTGGCCCGCGTCCTGCCGCTCGAACAGGCCGACCCGGCCGAAACGGCAAAGCCGGCAAGATCCAGGACCATGACCTGGGTTTCGCCCTTCCAGCCGGGCGTTGCCATACAGGTGGTGTTCGGCAGGCGATCCGCGCCGCGCCCGATGATCACGGTGTCCGGCGCGGCGTCCAGAATCGCACGCTCCAGCAGGGCGCGCCGCTGCGCCACCTCTTCCCAGACCCCGTTCGCCAGATCGCGCGCCGCCGCCTCGGCCGCCGCCCCGAACCCGGCGATGCCAGAGACATTCTCGGTGCCCGAACGCCGCCCCATCTCCTGGCCGCCGCCGCGCACCACGGGCGCAAGCTCGACCCCCGGACGCACCACCAGCGCCCCGACACCGCGCGGCCCGCCGATCTTGTGCGCCGAAACCATCATCATGTCGCAGCCCAGCCAGCCGAAGGCCACCGGCAGCTTGCCGAAACCCTGCGTCGCATCGCACAAGCCGACCCCCCTGGGCAGCGCCTGAACGATGCCGGTCTCGGCATTGGCAAGCTGCACCGCGCTCGATGCCGGCGCGCTCACCGCGATCGCCCCATCCGGCGAAACCGGCAGCACCGGCCTGCACCAGGCCCGCACCGCCGCATGTTCGACCTCGCTACAGTCGAGCCGGCGCCCGGCCAGCGCCAGCGCCGCCGCCTCGCTGGCACCGGAAACGAAAATCACCTCCGCATCCGCGGCCCCAAGCGCTTCGGCCACCTGCCGGCGCGCACGCTCCACGATCGCGCGCGCGCGCCGGCCTTCGCCATGCACCGACGACGGGTTGCCGCACTGATCCAGCGCCGCGATCGAGGCCGCGCGCGCCTCCGCCCGCAAGGGCGCCGAGGCATTCCAGTCCAGATAGACCCGTCCGCTCATCGCCCGCCTCCCCTTCTTCTTCTGTCGGCAAATATCCCCGCCGGAGGCATCGCGCCCGCCCCCGGGCGGGCGCCCCCGAAAAGGGGCAACGCCGCAGGCCGCATGGGTCCCGGTCGGCGCATCATTCCTCGTCCACCATCGTGAACAGCCCGGGCACGGCCGGACAGGGGCACAGATCGTTGTCGATCACATCCGACAGCCGCGTCTGATGCAGGAACACGAAAACATGCGCCGAAAGGCACTCCCACAGCCGGTTGCTCATCGACTGGGCATGCGTCCCCGACGTCCCGCCCGAGACACCGGCCCCGGTATGCAGGGCGGACACCGTTTCGTCGACCGCCTCCAGCACGGCCGAAACCCGCACCTCGCTCGGCGGGCGCGCCAGCCGGTAACCGCCGCCCGGCCCGCGCACCGATTCCACCAGCCCCGCCCGGCGCAGTTTCACGAACAGCTGTTCCAGATAGGGCAAGGAAATGTCCTGACGCCTGGAAATGTCGGCAAGCGAAGACAGCACACCGGCAGGCTGCGTGGCCAGATCGGCCAGCGCGACCATCGCATAACGTCCCTTGGTCGAGAGTTTCATGTTTCGAAACCCTTAAAAAAGTTGACCTTCGCCCATGGTGCGATTACCTCACCATCAGCCGAAACCGCCATCGGGCGGCCGAGTTAGAACTGTTCTAAGGTGTCCGAGTGATTTCGTCAAGAATTCCCGGAGACCTGACGACAAGACGCAGGAAACAAGATGCCCGAAGTGATTTTTCCAGGCCCCGAAGGCCGCCTCGAAGGCCGCTACCACCCGCAACGCGAAAAGGATGCGCCGATCGCGATCATCCTGCACCCGCACCCGCAGTTCGGCGGCACCATGAACAACCGCGTCGTCTACAACCTGCACTATGCCTTCTACAACATGGGTTTCACGGTGCTGCGGTTCAATTTCCGCGGCGTCGGGCGCTCTCAGGGCGAATACGACCAGGGGGTGGGCGAGCTTTCGGACGCCGCCGCGGCGCTGGATTACCTGCAGTCGATGAACCAGAACGCCAAGCACTGCTGGGTTGCCGGGTTTTCCTTCGGCGCCTGGATCGGCATGCAACTGCTGATGCGCCGTCCCGAGATCACCGGTTTCATCTCGGCGAGCCCGCCGGCCAACATGTATGATTTCTCGTTCCTCGCCCCCTGCCCGGCGTCCGGGCTGATCATCAACGGCACCGCCGACCGGGTGGCGCCGCCAAGGGATACCGAAGCGCTGGTAGAAAAGCTGTACGAGCAGAAGGGCATCACCATCACCCATGAACAGATCGAGGGCTCCGGGCATTTCTTCGAGGACCCCCACATGGAGACCATGATCAACACCGTGGACAGCTATGTTCGCCGCCGCCTGACCGAAGCCAGCCGCTGAGGCGACGCGCGCCAGGGGGCGTTCCGCCCCCTCCCGGCCCTGCGGGCCGGTTCACCCCCGAGGATATTTCGCGACAGAAGAAGACGCATGTCGTGGGGCGGGCGGTGGCGTCGCTGACAGTATGCGACCGCATACAGTCTTTTCATCGGGGGACATCTGTTCTAAGACGCGCTGCGCAATCCCTGTTCAACCCACGCGAGGTCCGCCCATGTCGAAGATCAAAGTCGAAAATCCGGTTGTCGAGCTTGACGGCGACGAGATGACCCGGATCATCTGGGACTTCATCAAGCAGAAGCTGATTCTGCCCTATCTGGACATCGATCTGAAATACTACGACCTGTCGATCCAGAAACGCGACGAGACCGACGACCAGATCACCGTCGATGCGGCGCATGCCATCCAGAAATACGGGGTTGGCGTGAAATGCGCGACGATCACCCCGGACGAGGCGCGGGTCGAGGAATTCGGGCTGAAGAAGATGTGGAAGTCGCCCAACGGCACGATCCGCAACATCCTGGGCGGCACCATCTTTCGCGCCCCGATCATCTGCCGGAACGTGCCGCGTCTCGTGCCCGGCTGGACCGACCCGATCGTGATCGGACGCCATGCCTTCGGCGACCAGTACAAGGCCACCGATTTCCGTTTTCCGGGGCCGGGCAAGCTGACCATGAAATTCGTCGGCGAAGACGGCACCGTGATCGAGGAAGAGGTTTACGACGCGCCCTCGGCCGGGGTCGCCATGGGCATGTACAACCGCGACGACAGCATCCGCGATTTCGCCCGCGCCAGCATGAACTACGCGCTCGACCGGGGCTGGCCGCTGTATCTTTCGACCAAGAACACCATCCTCAAGGCCTATGACGGCCGCTTCAAGGACCTGTTTCAGGAGGTGTTCGACGCCGAGTTCGCCGAGGCCTTCGCACAAAAGGGCATCACCTACGAGCACCGGCTGATCGACGACATGGTGGCCAGCGCGATGAAATGGTCGGGCAAGTTCGTCTGGGCGTGCAAGAACTACGACGGCGACGTGCAGTCGGACACCGTTGCGCAGGGCTTTGGCAGCCTCGGGCTGATGACCTCGGTGCTGATGACGCCTGACGGCAAGGTGGTCGAGGCCGAGGCCGCGCATGGCACCGTCACCCGCCACTACCGGCAGCACCAGAAGGGCGAGGCGACCTCGACCAACTCGATCGCCTCGATCTTCGCCTGGACCGGCGGGCTGAAGCACCGGGCCAAGCTGGACGGCAACGAGGCGCTGAGGAGCTTTGCCGAGACGCTGGAGCGCGTGGTGGTCGAAACCGTCGAATCGGGTCACATGACCAAGGATCTGGCGCTGCTGGTGGGGCCGGACCAGGCCTGGCTGACCACCGAAGGGTTCCTTGAGAAGATCGACGAGAACCTGAAACAGGCGCTGGCCGGCTGAGCCCGCGCCACCGCCGCCGCCGCGCCCGGGGGCGGGAAAGGGATCATCCTGTGGCCGCGCCTCGGGCCGATCGTTGCGGGGGTTCCTGCGGCGCTGATCGGCCGGGACGGCCAGGCGGAGGCGGCGGGCGGCCAGCGCGCGCCCCGGCCCCGCGCCCCCAGCCCGCAAACGGTGCCAACGGCAGGTGCTGGCCAAGCCCATGTCGGGCAGGCGCCCGAGCGTCGGGCGCGTGGCAGGAGTCCGGCGGCCCGGCCACGATCAGCCAGCCCCCGTCACCAGCGCCCGTCATCCGTCAGCCAGCCCCCGTGACCAGCGCCCGGCACCAGCCGCCGTCAGCCGGCACCCGTCGTCCAGCCGCGACCGTCCGGCCACGGCCATACGTCAGCCATCATTTTCCGTCTGTCATTCGGCCGCTTCGGGGGAGTCCGGCTTTGGCGCATCGCCTCCCGGCGCGGCGGGCGCCGGGCCGGAAGCGGCGCGCGCGCGCGGCTTGCGCTGGCGCGTTCTGCGCGAGGACTTTTCCTCGGGCGTTTCCACAAGCCCCGAGTCGACAGGCCCGGGGCCCGGTGCGTTGCCGGGCAGGATCACATCGCCGATGTCGCGCCCCGCCCCGCCGCCGATTTCAGGCGCGATGTCGGGCTGTTCGCCCAGCCCCGGGTCCTGCATCGCCGGCGCCGGCGTCGGCGCGTCGCCCGAAGGCTCGCCACCGCGCGGCTGATCTGCCCGCGCGCTGTCGCCGCCGTTGCCGCCGTTGCCGCCATTGCCGCCGTTGCCGCGGCGCTGCTGCTGTTCGGCGCGGGCCTGCTGACGTTCGCGGTGCTCGCGTTCCTGCTGTTCGCGGCGGGCTTCCTGTTCGCGCAGGGCGGCGCTCAGCAACCGGGTGTAATGCTCGGCATGCTGCTGGAAGTTTTCCGCCGCCACGATGTCGTTGCTCAGCTGCGCATCGCGCGCAAGCTGGTTGTATTTCTCGATGATCTGCTGCGGCGTGCCGCGCACCTTGCCTTCGGGACCGGAACTGTCGAACACGCGGTTCGCAATATTCCCGACAGAGCGGTTGCGGTTGTTCTTCGACCGCGAGCGAGTTTTTGACGATCTCATGTGTACTTTGATCCAGCCTTTTGGCTTTGCGATGAACCTCTGCCGCCTGTGGCGGGATGCCTGTCCCCGGGTTCAATGGATTTTCGGCGTATTCGACAGCGCCAGAGAGAGACCTCTGCCAGATGTCTGCCCCGAATAAACACGACAGCGGCAGGAAAACAAGGGAAAATTTGCCCCATCGCCGAATTTCCTGCCCGTTTCGCGCCTGCGCGCGCCGCCCGAGCGCTCAGGCGGGCGCAGGCGCGTCCGCCGCCCGCCGGCGGCCCGAAACCACCCGGTCATGGCCGCTCAGGTCGCGCTGAACGGCGATATCCTCCAGCCCGGCCGCCGCGAAGAGCGCGCACACCGCCGGCGCCTGCCCGCGCCCGATCTCGACGATCAGCCGGCCGCCGGGGGCCAGAACCCGGCCCGCGCCGGCAGTGATCGCGCGATAGGCGTCAAGCCCGTCCGCGCCGCCGCAAAGCGCCTGCTCGGGCTCGTACTGCGCCACCTCGGGGGGCAGCGCGGCCATGTCCCGGCGGCTGATGTAGGGCGGGTTCGAAACCACCAGATCGAACGGCCCGCGCAGCTGCGCGAACCAGTCGGAGAGCACGAAGCGCGCGCGATCGCTCAGCCCCAGGGCGTCGGCGTTCCCGCGGGCCACCTCCAGCGCCCGGAGCGACAGGTCCGCCCCGACCCCATGCGCAAACGGGCGCGCGCACAGCAGGCTGAGCAGAATGCAGCCCGAACCCGTGCCCAGATCGAGCACCCGCCGGAACGGGTATTCCAGCGCCTGTTCCACCACATGTTCGGTCTCCGGGCGCGGATCGAGAACATGCGCGTTCACCGAAAAGCGGTGGCCGTAAAAGGCCCGGTGACCGACGATATGCGACAGCGGCTCGCGCGCGCGGCGGCGCGCGACGGCGGCATGAAAGGCGTCGATCCGCTCCTCCTGCGGGCAGTCGTCGGCGATCAGCGCAACCCGTTCGGCCGGGATGTCCAGCACCGCCATCAGCAGGCGCCGCGCATCGCGCATGCCCCCCTCGATGCCGGCCTGTTCCAGCGCGCGCGCGGCTTCGCGCAGCAGTTCGCGCCACCTCATCCCGACCGGATCGGGGACCGTGCGGATTTCACGCTGCGTTACCATGCCTTCGCCCCCGCCCACGCCTTTGCCGCCGCCCATGCCTACGCCCCCGTTCGCCCCGTTCGCCCCCGTTCGCCTCCCGTTCGCGCGCGGCGGACGGGCGCAGCGGCCGGGCGCGGCGGACGGGCGCAACCTGTCGCCCCTGCCGGCCCGGTCCTGGCCCGGTCCTGGC